>NZ_QNUD01000069.1:0-21875 GCF_008042405.1 Bacillus sp. SH7-1 | reverse complement strand
GAGGGACATTTTATTTATTTCACTTGAATGGAGATCTTGTTATTAGTTGTATTATTCTCAGTAATCGTTAATGTTATGTTCCCGGACTCTTTAAATGAGTATGATGAGAGTTGATAAAGCTCTTTTATACCGTGTTTCTCTTTTAATTTATTGGCAGGAAGTAATGTTATGTTCGGTTTCCATGTTTCCTGTTTACCTGAAGGATAGTTTACTATTATTTCTGGATTATTTAATTGTATTGGTTTCCAAGATGCAAAATGTAGCTTAACTTCTGTATCTTTTTTTAGTAATTTTTCCGAGAAATATCCAAGCTCTCCAACGTTACCGAAAACAGTAAAGTTTTGATTTTGTAATTTGATATCTAAATGTTTAGGTTGATATGTTGCTGCGTGATAGATTCCATATGAAAGAGAAAGAGTAGCGGCGATTAAAATGCTGATTGAAAATGTCTTAAAGCTATTGCCTTTAAAACTAGCCATCATGAATGAGTTTGGGGCGAACTTTTTGGCAAATAAAAATATGAGTAATATGAGTAAGAGGGATAAGCCGATGAATATATACATAGGAAATTTACACCTCCACAATAAAATAAATATATTAACTATATTTTACCATAAATGTATGGGATAGGGGTGTGTTTTAGAAGGGAAAAGTGAGCATGGAATCGAAATGATAAGGTATATGATTACGAGCGGAGTGATGAAAATGAAAATAATACAATTAATTTTTAAAGATGAAAACAAGAACAGGATAATAGGAAGGAATGTGATTGTATCCATTTGTTAATGAGTTAGATACACTACTTAGAGAAACTGGTTTTTCAAGTGTAAATTGGAGACAAACAGCTCCGTGTCATTGGGCATTAGTCGCACATAAATAGGGAATAAAGAGATGATCAGTGTACTATGATCATCTCTTTATTTTTCGCATCAAGTAAATGCAAGAAGGGTTACTCTTAGTTCGTATTGAATTAAGAGGGGAGGCTTCTCTTGAAATATTTGATTAATGGGACATTGAGGACTTTCCTATTTATTAATATTTTTTCTGCTATAATGAATGAGTAGAAAGAAAGGAGCGATCCTATGGTATTTCCTATATTAGAAACAGAACGTTTGCGTTTAGTTGAAATAGAACAATCTTATTGTCAAAAAATATATGAAATCTTTTCATTGGATGAGGTAACATGTTATTACGGTATGAATTCTTTTACGGAGTTTGGACAAGCTTCACGTATGATTGAATCTTTTTCGAAAAATTACTTCGAGAAAAAAGCAATACGATGGGGGATTGTGTTAAAAGAAACAAATACTTTAATAGGTACAATTGGATTAAATAATTTACAACTATGGAGTAAACGATCTGAAATTGGATATGACTTACACCCTCGATATTGGGGCAATGGTTATGCATCAGAAGCGGCACAAGAAATTATTCATTATGGATTTCGTGATTTAGGCTTATTTAGAATTGGTGCTATTACATACCCTGAAAATGTTACTTCTTGTAAAATGTTATCTAAAATTGGTTTTCAAAAGGAAGGCCTACTACGTGGATATATTCATCAAGGAAATAAACAACATGATGCATTTTTGTATTCTATAGTTCGAACGGATGTAGCGGATATAAATTTATAATAAAAAACCCCTCTTATAAAAGAGGGGTTAAATAAAAATTAACCTAACTTAGGTAATAAACGTTCTCCGCTTTTCATGCTACTTTTACATAAAGGGCATTTAGGCTCTTCTTCAAATGAAAAGTTCTTTCTCATCCATCCTAAACAATCCTCTGCTTCACATTCCCAGACAGGGGTTTGTTCTGGTGGTACTTCTGCTACATCGTTCTTTCGATTGCGATACATGTAACCACTCCTTTTATGTAAAAAATTTTAGTTATATATTAAAAAGGTTGTTAACCGAGCTGGTAACAACCTTTTTATTGTTTGAATTATAGCTTTACAACGTTTTTAGCTTGAGGTCCACGGTTACCGTCTTCAACTTCGAAGCTAACTTCTTGACCTTCGTCAAGAGACTTGAAGCCGTCGCCAGTGATAGCTGAGAAGTGAACGAATACGTCGTTACCGTCTGCAACTTCGATGAAACCGAAACCTTTTTCGCTGTTAAACCATTTTACTTTACCTGTTAATGTCATGGTAATGCCTCCTAAAATTTAAAAAGATTACAATATGATCGGCCTTATTTGAATGAAAAATAAAAGTTCACATATTATCAAAAACCCATAAGGAGTACAAAGTGTTCCTGATTGATACTTGATAATATGCAAAGAAAATGTATTGTTAAATTGACCTTAATTACTATCTTACAACAAATGGTGTGAAATAGCAAGTGCTGGTAATACCAGTAATAAATAGGGTGGGAAATTGGTAAAAGACACAAAGGCATCTCTTTTATTTATATATTATTCCTAATTTTGGTTTATGCTAAACTAAGAACATTTTTATTAAAAATTTGTATAAGGGAAACGATATATATTTAAGAATAATGATGGTGTATTTGTTAAGGAGGAGAGAGTGTTGCAACCTAATCAATTTAAAATAATAGAAGCAACAAAAGAAGGAAGAAGAAAAGTTCATCCAGTATTCGCTGTTATACTTGCAATTGTATTTTTGACTTTAGGTGAATTGTTCATGTTATTTATGCTATTTTTGCCGAAAGCAGAAACAATCATTATGAAAGCGATTTATAGCAACATTGAGATGATATTAACGTTTGGTGGAGCTATATTTTTTGTTTTTTTATGGATTAGATTTGTAGAGAAAAGATCATTTTCATCCATTGGTTTTTGGAGAGATCAATGGATAAGAAAATATTTGATTGGTGCATTAATTGGGTTTATTTTCATTTCGATACCAGTAATGCTACTTTTATTAATAGGAAATGTACAACTAGAAATGCAACGAATTACACCTACCACTATACTTGGAATTGTGGGATCTTTAGTTGCTTTTTTAATACAAGGTGCAACAGAAGAAATTATTGTTCGAGGGTGGTTATTTCCAGTTCTTTCTGTTAGAAGCCGTATATGGGTCGGAATTGTTGTGACTTCATTATTATTTGGTTTTCTTCATTTATTAAATCCAGGTATTACAATTCTTTCGATATCGAATATAATATTAGTTGGTGTGTTTGCAGCTTTTTACGTTTTGAAAGACAATAGTCTTTGGGGGATATGCGCGTGGCATTCGTTGTGGAATTGGGCGCAGTTTAATATTTATGGTTTTGCAGTTAGTGGAATGGCAATGTATTCTACACCACTTTTTAAACCAGTCACAAACGGATCGGAATTTCTTCATGGAGGCTCGTTCGGAATTGAAGGCAGTATCATTACAACAATAATGCTTTCTATCGCTTCAATTGTATTATGGAGACAGTTATGGGGGAGAAAAGCGAAACAACGAGATTTTAGTTAATGAAAGAGGGAGAGACTATGGGGATTATAGCTTTTGAGGGAGCAAGTGCTGTTGGTAAGAGCACAACGTGTCGTGAGTTAGAAAAGAATTATGGAGCTTATATTATACCTGAAGTGAATTTTTTATTTGAAAGACCAAAAAATGAACATAGAACATGGTATTTTGAAAAACAAGTAGAGCGCTGGAAAATAGCAGTGCAGAAGTCAGAGCAATATGAATTAGTAATACTTGATGGCGATATTTATCAGCCACTAAGTTATAATTGGTGTTTCCATTTTGAAATATTTGATCAGCCATTATCTTTAATAGAAAACTTTTATAAAGAAAAGCTGATACATAAGGAAATTGGTTTTCCTGATCAATATTTTTATTTATTTACGAATGATGAGGAACTTAGAAAACGGAAAGAATCTGATGTGACAAAAAGAAGAAGAAACTTTGAAAAACATTTACATATATCAAAATCGTTTCAACGTTATTATGAAAATTTAAATACCGTTACAGACGGGTGCTGCAAAATGATTGACGCGAAAAGTGTAAAATCGAATGAATTAGAAATTGTGAATAATTTAAACAGTCTAAATGTGTGTGAAGAGAGACGTTTTGATGTTCTGAGGTTAGATGCGATTACGAAGTGGTTAAAAGAAAATCGCGCATAAAAAGAACGAGTACCTTATAAGGTACTCGTTCTTTTTATGCATATTGAATATGTAAGTTCGTTTCATAAATTGTTTTTAAAATTTGTAAGTTTGCTTGTTCATTTTTCTGAATAGCATTTTTATATTTAGGTAAGAAGAGTTGAGAAGGATAAACTGGGAGTTCACCGCAAATATCAATACCATAGATAGATTTATTCATAATTAGAGAATGAATAAATTGTAAAAGTCTAGATAATTTCATGTGCCCTTGATTCCAATTGGTAATAGTAACTTTTGGATCTAAAACATCCTTATCAATGCTTACATATATTGTTTCTGTATGAATATGTGAAAGTATTGTATGTATGGATACTTCATGTGATATATCAATTGGAAAAACTTCTACGTATGAACAATCATTAGAATGAATTGTTAGAGAAGAAGGGCCAATAATGATTACCTTCTTTAAATTACCATTATTTCGAAGAGAAAACGATACCCAAGATCCACAGGAAATAAGAGTCTGTTCATTCGCTCCCTTTAAGTTCATATCAGTATGATGATCAAATAGTATAAGGGTAAAAGGTTTGTCCATTTCTTCTAATAGTAAATAAGATACATAATGATAATTTCCAGAGCCTATAAAAGTAATCCCTTTATTCTTTCTACGATTTAATGCTCTTTTTATATGCATTAAAGAAGTGTTTTCGCAATATAGATTTGAGTGTTCTAAATGAGTAAAATCAATATCTTCATGTGAATAAGAATGTAGTTTATTTTGTAATAAATACGTATCATCAAAGTTTAAAAAAGTTAAACCACTATACAATAAACTCATATTTATTCATCTCCTTTAAATATAAGGCTATCATTTATTTTTATAAAATTAAAATGAAATGCTTTGAGTGGAATTAGTAGTTGGAAAAAATGATCATTTTAACAGAATAATCTTTCAATTCGAAAAGAAAAGAAATACAATATAAGGAAATATATATGGTTTAGGGAATTGAGAATATGTAATAAATGAAAGTGAGACTGAAATTGAATTGAGACGAAAGTAGGTATAGATTAACTACCTGTAAAAACTCAGTTGATTTAACAATTAATCAATACTTAGAGTTATTATTTGTGAAAGGAGAATAAATGTAAGTATGAAAAAAATAATTATTTCAGATCTTGATGGGACTTTATTAAGAAGTGATAAAACAATTTCAGAGAAATCTATTAATATTTTAAGGGAATGTAAAAATAATGGATACGAACTGATTTTTGCTACAGCAAGGCCTCCAAGAGCTATAAAACAGTATATTCCCAGCGTGTTAAAGAGTGAAATTATTATTTGTTATAACGGGGCTCTAGTTCTTAAAGGTAATGATATTTTATATGAAATGAAGATTTCTAAAAATAACATTTTAGAAATTATAGAAATAGCAAAAAAGTACAATCTTCATCAGATTTGTCTTGAAATAGGTGATAAGTTGTATTCAAATTTTGATGTTACTGATTATTTTGGCAATGTACCATGTGAAATAATGGATGTAAGAGATTTAGACTTTGAAGAAGCTTCAAAAGTAATTATTTGTACTAAGGGCTCAATAAACGAGGAATTCATTAAAGAATTGCCTGATGAATGCAAGGCAGTCATTACAGATGACGGAACTTTGTGTCAAATTATGCATGCAGAAGTTTCAAAATGGAATAGTATTCAATATGTTCTACAGCACTTAAATCGAGACGTATCTGAAGTAATTGCCTTTGGAGATGACTACAATGATATGGAAATGATAGAGAAGTGTGGGATTGGTATAGCAATGAGTAATGCAGTTGAGGAATTAAAGTCAGTTGCTAAATTTATTGCTAAAAGTAACGATGAGGATGGAGTTGCTGCATTTCTAGAAAGTAAAAGTTATGTTTATGTTAATTAGTATGAAAAATAAATTGCAGCAAGCGCCAATAAAGTGATGCTACATCTGTTTTTTTATAAATAGATATTATGAATGGGATATATGGGAGGAAACAAGCAAGATGAAAACATTATTTAAAATAATAGGTATTTTAGCTGGTATGGCAGTAATTGGCGTAGGTGTAACGTATGGTATGCTGTATTATTTGAATAATAGTAAACCAGCTGCTAAAAAGGCATCACCAGCTGCTCCGGCAGTAGAAGTACTAGCTGATAGTAATGTAAAAGCTGAAGATGCAAAGCTTTTAGAAAATGGCAATCATTCATTACCGAATAGTGGATTTAATAAAAATTTTAAATGGACAGATGAGAACATACAGACAGCATTACATGAAATGGCACATCAAAAAACGAAAGCTGATCAAAAGTGGGGCTATATTTTTATTACACAAGAACGTATTGAAAGTTTACTTGATATTGTGAAGAGTAATGATCTTGTACAAGGAAATACATATGCAGACATTTTAGAGAGATGGAAACAAGGAAAATATGAAAAGATTGATTCGGATCACAATAAGATTTGGAAACTACAAAGCGGGAATTTAGGAGAAGGAAAAGGGGTAATGTCAGAAGCGGAACAAAAAGAGTTAATTAATCAAGTGTTTATGCAAAAAGGTACATATTCGGGTAGTCAATTAATTGCAGGTGGGGGACAGACTAATAAATAAGGAAATATTAGAAGAGAGTAAGTGCTTATTAAGCAGTTACTCTTTTTTGTGCACTTTTTAGTTTTCCTCTAGTAAAGAAAGAAACGATTGTAAAACAGGTGAAATCCATCTAGATTTATGATAGATTACATGGCTTTGAATAACTGTTGGAGTTTCGATAGGCTGAAAACTGAGTTGCTCTTTTTGACAACTTTCTTGTACAACGATGTAAGGAAGAATTGAAATTCCTAACTCACACATAACGGATTGTTTAATGACTTCAACGTTGGAAGTTTCAAATGTTTTAGCTGGAATATTCCCGCTTTGACGTAAAAAATGATCTACCATTGGTCTATAGCCGCAGCTTTGTTCGGTAAAAATAAACTGAGTATCCTTTAATAAACAAAACGGATTAGATTGTGTAGAATAATGGGGCGGTAAAATCCACCCAAATGTTTCATTACTAAAAGTACGCGTAATAAAATCATTATGTTCCATACTTTCTCCAATTATGAAGACAACGTCTGTTTCTCCTTCACGTAATTTTTGTAATGCTTGTTCGTTTGTGTTTGTTTCAAGTACGATATTTATTTTCGGATTTTTCTGTTTGTAAGTACGTAATAATTGTGGTAGACGGTACACTGCTAATGATTCGTTTGATGTAATACTCAATGTACCTTCTAATTGATCGGTATTTTGAGGGATTTCTTGCGCTTTTTCATAAATTGCAAGTAATTCTAAAGCATAAGGATGAAATTGATGACCTGCTTTTGTAAGAAGTACTTTTTTTCCTAACCGATCGAAAAGAGGAATATGTAAATCGTCCTCTAATGCTTTCATATGCGCTGTAACTGTAGATTGCGCATAGCCTAATGCATGAGCAGCTTTAGAAAAACCACCGTGCTTCACAATCGCACAAAATGTTTTAACATGTCTCATTTCCATAAGTAATACCTCTTTTATTATCATGATTTGTGAATGATTATATCACGTATTTCAATTTTCCAAATGATTAAATTCTTTATAAAATAAAATTGTAGAAATATTTATTCAAGTGATATTGGAGGAGAAAAGATGATCAAAAAGGGCTATCATGTAGCTGTAGTTGGGGCTACAGGTGCAGTAGGACAGAAAATTATTGAACTGTTAGAGAAAGAAACTAAATTTAATATAGTTGAAGTTACATTGCTTTCGTCAAAACGATCCGCTGGTAAGGTAGTACCATTTAAAGGACGAGAGATAATAATACAGGAGGCAAAAACAACTAGCTTTGAAGGTGTAGATATTGCCTTTTTTAGTGCTGGAGGAGAAGTTTCTAGGCAATTTGTGAATCACGCAGTTTCTAGTGGTGCCATCGTAATTGACAACACAAGTGAATATCGAATGGCACGTGATGTACCGCTTGTGGTTCCGGAAGTAAATGCGCACACTTTAAAGGAACATAAAGGGATAATAGCAGTTCCGAATTGTTCAGCATTACAGATGGTAACCGCACTTCAGCCAATTCGAAAAGCGTTCGGATTGGAAAGAATTATTGTTTCCACATATCAAGCTGTGTCAGGTTCAGGAATTCATGCGATTCATGAACTAAAACAGCAGGCTAAGTCAATACTTGCAGGTGAAGAGGTTAAGAGTACTATATTACCAGTGAAGAAAGATAAAAAGCATTATCCAATTGCGTTTAATGTACTACCTCAAGTAGATATATTTACAGATAATGATTTCACATTTGAAGAAGTAAAAATGATTCAAGAAACGAAGAAAATTTTAGAAGATCCCAATTTGAAAATGGCAGCTACTTGTGTGCGTGTTCCAGTCGTATCAGGACATTCAGAATCGGTTTATATTGAACTTGACAAAGAAGCAACTGTTGCAGAAATAAGGGAAGTGTTGCTGGATGCACCAGGTGTTATACTGCAGGATAACCCTAGTGAACAGCTGTATCCCATGCCATTATATGCAGAAGGGAAAATAGATACATTTGTCGGTAGAATTAGAAAAGATCCTGATACACCAAACGGATTCCATCTTTGGATCGTTTCCGATAATTTATTAAAAGGTGCAGCGTGGAACTCAGTTCAAATTGCAGAAACGATGGTGGCAGAGGGAATCATTTAGTATAAGAAAAAACTAGGAAACTGTTAGTGATTACAGTTTCCTAGTTTTTATTTTATAACTGTTCGCTTTATTCCAGCCGCATTTGATTTGAAAGATAGTAAAAAACATCAAGAATGAATAAAGTATATTTGGTACGATATGGATAAATTCAATAAGAGGGGGAATTAGGTGTATCAAGTAAAGGGTTATTTTTCATCGTTAAAAGGAAGTCATTATGAAATCGGTAAGCAACAAGGGGAATTTGTGAAACGACATCCTTATCTTATTCCGCAATTTATACAGAAAGAAAACTTAATATCGCATCAACATTGGACAGAATCTAGGAATATATTACATAAATATTGTCCAGGAATTAATGAAGAGATTGAAGGATTTTGTGAAGTTTTAAAAATTCCATCTGAAAATATGATGTATTATTATCAAACACTATTAAAAGCAGGTTGTAGCCATTGTGCTGTTTTACCTAAAAAGACAGATTTAAAGCATACTTATGTATTAAGAAACTATGATTTGTCACCAGTAATAGATGATATGCGCTTTTGTTCGACTCATGTTGAAGGTGCATATGCACATAGTGGCTTTTCCACTCAATATTTTGGCCGAACGGAAGGAGTTAACGAGCATGGATTATCTGTTACATTTTCAGCATGTGGCCAACCGGTAGGAAATATTGCGGGCTTAAGAAAGCCAGCGGTAAGTGGTTTACAATGTTTTGCAGTAATTCGAGTATTACTGGAGAAATGTAAAAATGTGCAGGAGGCTAAGTCACTAATAGAAGAAATGCCAATTGCTAGTAATATTAATTTAATAGTAGCGGATCCTTTAGATGCAGCGCGTATTGAAATATTTGACGGATATAAATCAATAATGACAATTGATGAGGAAAGCCAAGATTTTATCGTATCAACAAACCATGCGATCAGTTTATCTATTCAAAAATTGAATAATAGGAGAATAGAACAATCTACAAACAGATATCACACCTTGTATGAACATTTAAATCAAAATGAACAAGTGAGTATAGATTCTTTAAAAGGATTAGTAGAAAAGGAATATCCAGCAGGGCTGACAGTGCATAATTATGAAGAATGGTTTGGAACTTTACATTCCGTATTATTTGATTTACATGAATGTACAATGAATATTTGTTTCGGATCACCACTTTTAAATGACTGGTACTCGTTGGAAGTTGGAGGAAGTCTTCCTTTTTCTGAGGTGAATGTGAACTTTGAAAATAAAACTTATACTGATTTTTGGAGAGAAGAGAATAATGAATTGATTCCAAAGGGATAAATGGGATAAGATGGTAGTACCGAAGGGGGGTATGTATACAGGAGGGATTACCGATGCTGAAAATTTTGTTAACGATTGTTCTTATCATTTTTCTAGCCGTTTCGATGTATATTATGTATCAAAAAAGAAAAAAAGCAGAAATAAAAGGATTAAAAAGTGCGTTAACTTCAATTTGTTTCTTTTCACTTGCAATTTGTAATTTGTTTGCATATTGGTTTCATTTAGGTGGTATTTTTACAGTGCTATTTTCAATTGTATTATTGTTAGTTGGGGCGTATTTTACAAAATATATTCCAATTTCCAAAAAGGTGCACTGAAATTTATAGGTAATAATTTATTTCATTATGAAAAGAGATTATTCTACTAGGTCGTTATGAAACGACTTCATAGGATAATCTCTTTTGTTCGTTTAATTTTGTAAAGAATGTACGGTTAGTTTCAATTGCTTAATGAATTCTCGAGTTGCAGCACACATATATTTATCTTTTCTATAAATAAGCCCTATTTCTATTGTTGGAGTAGGATTTTCTATTTTAATAGCTTGAATGTTTTTATTTTGTAAAAAGTCTATATACGGTTTTGGTAAAACTGTAATTCCCATTCCTTTTGAAACCATTTGGATTAAAGATTCCATTGTACTAATTTCTAAAATTGGTTTTGGTTTAAAGTTAAATTTTTGACAATGAGATGTAATTAATTCGGTTAAAAAGAAATTTATGGGTAATAGAATTAAAGGGTAGTTCTGTAATTCAGCAATAGATACATGATCATGTTCAGCTAATGGATGACCGATTGGTACGACTAATGTAAGTTCACTTTTGTATAGAGGGATAGAAATAATCTCTTTATCTTGTACTGGGAGAAATGTAATGCCAATATCTAGTTCGTTTTGTAATAATTTTTCGCGGATATCTCCTGTACGAAGCCCTAATACAGAAAGTTCTATATTGGGATATAAATTATTAAAATTTAAAATAGCTGGTGGTAGTAAGTAATTCACGACGGTTAACAATGATCCAATTGTTAAGGAACCTTGCTGTAATCCGTTTAAATCTTGAATAGCAGAACGAGCTTGTTCGACTTCATGAAAAATGGTTTTACTATGCAATAATAAAATCCTTCCAGCGTCAGTTAAAGATATTTTTTTACCAATGCGATCGAAAAGCGGCATTCCTACTTCATGTTCTAAAGCACGTATTTGCTGACTTAGTGAAGGCTGTGAAATATTTAATTTCTCAGCTGCTTTTGTGAAATGCAGTTCTTTTGAAACTGCTAAAAAATATTCAAGTTGTCGTAATTCGATTTGGATCACCTCAAGTCTAATGATAGGTTTTACCTATCATTATTATATAAATAATCGGATTGAACAATGGTTTTTTAGGTTTTATAATCATCTTTATATAACAGAGATAGTTGTGAAAATAAATCGAGGGAGTAAATTCATGTAACACCTTAAAAGGAGGAAATAGAATGACAAATGAATATCAAATATTATCTTTAAATATAGGATTACCAAAAGAGGTTACGTACGGTGGAAAGGTAATTCATACAGGTATTAATAAAAAAGAAGTAAAGGAACCAGTATTTTTATCCTATGTAAAATTTAATGGAGATGGGCAAGCGGACTTAGTCCATCATGGAGGAGTAGATAAAGCAGTTTGTGTTTATACTGGTGACCACTATCCATATTGGGAAAAAGAATTGAATCAAGTTCTTGTGTATGGGGCCTTCGGAGAAAATATAACAGTGAGTGGCATGCGAGAAGAGGATGTTTGTATTGGTGATACATTTCAAATTGGAGAAGCAATTGTACAAGTAACACAGCCAAGACAACCTTGTTTTAAATTAGCTAAGAAATATAATATCCCCAAGTTACCACTATATTTTCAAGAAACAGGATATACAGGGTTTTATTTTCGCGTAATAAAAGAAGGGTGGGTATCACCTGTTGATACGTTAAAGTTACTGAAGTCTGATCCAAAAGGAGTTACAGTAGCATTTGCTAATCGTATCATGCATAAGGAAAAACAAAATATGGAAGGGCTAAAAAGGATATTAGAAGTACAGGCACTTTCTACTAGTTGGAGAAATACATTTGAAAAGCGAATGAGAGGAGAAGAAATTAACACGAAGGAAAGACTAGAAGGAAAAAATTAATAAAAAAATATTTATTTATAAATGGTGCATTTCTATTAGTAAAAACGAATTAGAAAGCACTATTTTTATATAATTAACTTATTAATATCCAAAAATCTTAATATTGTTTTATTCAACTTGTTTTCGAATAGTCGAAACATAAAATTAATTAGACTATTTTTTTATATTTTATGATAGTATATTGATTGGTAAGACCTATAACTTTAAGAGCAGGTTATATAACTATATCTAATTTGATGGAATTAATATATGGAGGGACAACATGGGGAATGTTGAAAATTTTGAAAAATTTCTTTTAGAAGAACCGAAAAGAGAGCAGTTATTTCCTTTATTTGAAGAAGTGTTTGGGATTACAACTCAAACATTAAATGATTTTTCGGAGAAAGGATATTGGGATGATACATATAAAGCTTTATCATTTTTACAAGAAGATGAAGTAATTGCAAATGTTGCGGCATTTTCGCTGCCATTACTAATTAATGGTGAAAAAATAAATGCAGCGGGTATTCAATCAGTAATGACACATCCTAATTTTCGTAGACAAGGGCTAATGACACAATTAATGAATAAAATGATAGAAGAAATCGATAAGAAATGTGAATGTGCATTATTGTTTACGGAAAAACCTGAACTGTATACATCATTTGGATTTAAAGTTGTGCAGGAATATTTGATGACTATACCATACGAAAATAATAAAAACGATTCACTACTTAGAAAATTAGATTACTATAATGTAGGTAATAGGCAGTTAATACATGAAACTATTGATAGCAGCCAAAGACTTTCAAATAATTTTTCAACATTAAACTTCCATCCTTCGTTTTATTTGAATATATACGACTCGGAATGGAATGAGAAATTGTATTATTCAGAGAAACTAGATGCTCTAATTGTGTATGAAGTAGATAATGAAAAGTTGAAATTATATGGAGTGTTTGCACCAGTAATTCCAGTTTTAGATGAAATATGCGGGGAAATCGCTGAAAGATTTACAGAAATCGAATTCTACTTCTCTCCAGATCAATTAGGGGTTGAGGATGTACAGTTTACAGAATTACAGTCAAGTAAGTATTTAATGGTTCGAAGTAATAGAGAGTTGGATTTGAAAGGTTATAAATTCCCAGTATTAGTAGAATTTTAAATGTGCATATAGATGCTTTATTATGGAGGAACTATGAAAATATCACATATACCAGAACATATTGAGCAACTTACTATAATGAATGTACCTGAATATTATAAGCTAAATAACAATCATGCGCTTATTGTCCGCTCGAAAGCCGAAACAGATTTTTGGCTTAAAACACATTATGGTTTCGAAGTAATGAATGGTCATGTATTTTATACTGAGACGATGACAGACTTTCAAGCTGAAGTTCAATTGCGTATGAATCCAAATTCAAAATTCGATCAAGCTGGTCTTTTTGTTATGATTTCGGAAAAATGTTGGTTGAAAACTTCATTAGAATATATTCCAGATGGTCCATCACATTTAGGAGCTGTCGTAACGAATAATGGATATTCCGATTGGTCCACACAAGACTTTCCGACAGAATTAGCTACCCAACAACTTCGTTTTCGAATTGTTCGTAAACGTGGTGATTATACAATATATGTGAAGAAGATCCACCAATGGGAACAAATAAGAATCGCTCATTTGATGGAGGATATAGGAAATGAGCCTGTTAAAATAGGTTTTTACACGTGTAGTCCTTCTAAAAATAATGGATTTGAGACTGAGTTTTTAGATTTTACAACTGAAAAAATATAGATGAAAAACCGTGTTCTTTTCAATAAGAATGCGGTTTTTATATTTATATAATACAAAGCACATTTATTGACCTAAAAGTCATTAATGCTTATCATTTAATGATGTTAAATATTAATTTACATAATATAATAAAAGTAAGAAAGAAATTACAAACTATATCGCTTAAATAAGGGGGGATATGAATTATTCAGTGGTAATTTCATGGGAAAAGGAGATTATGTATGAAATCATTTCGCAAATTATTACAGTATTTAAAACCATACATGTTCTTCGCTATTATTGGACCGCTATTTATGGTACTTGAGGTTGCGATGGACTTAATTCAACCGACTATTATGCAACATATTATTGATGTTGGGATAGCAAATCGAGATATGAATTATGTAATAAAAATGGGGCTTCTTATGATAGGAGCAGCGGCACTCGGTTTAGTTGGAGGACTTGGGTGTATGATGTATTCTACAAAAGCAGCTGTTAATTTCGCTACTGACATACGAAAAGATGTGTTTGCGAAAATAGAAACATTTTCTAGTGAAAATCGTGATTCGTTTGGAACTGGAAAATTATTAACAATTGTGACAAATGATGTCACTTCTATTCAATCGGCGATGACGATGACATTACGTGTTCTTGTTCGTGGTCCTTTGTTGTTTATTGGAAGTATAATAATTGTTTTTGTAACTGCGCGTGAGTTATTTCCTATATTACTCGTAGTCGTTCCAATTTTATTACTTGCGATTATATTTATTGCAAGTAAAGCAAGTGGGACGTTCAAAAAAGTGCAAGAAGCATTAGATAAAGTGAATACAAAGTTACAAGAAAACTTATCTGGGGTACGTGTGATTAAAGCGTATGTAAGACAAAAATATGAAATTAATCAGTTTGGAAATGTTAATACAAATTTAACGAAGATAAATATTCGAGCGGTGCAGCTTATTTCCTTGATGATGCCAATCATTATGTTAGTTGTAAGCGGCGGGATTGTCGCAACATTATGGATTGGTGGAGAAAAAGTATTTAATGAAACTCTTCAAGTAGGGGCTATATTAGCGTTTATAAACTATTTGAATATTATTTTAATGTCTCTTATGTCTATAAGTATGGTATTTATGCAAATCGCGCGAGCATTTCCGTCTGCGGATCGTGTACAGCAAGTATTAAATACTGAGGTTGATATTATAAGCGAAACAAATGCGCTTGTACCTAAGCAAATCGAGGGACATATTGATTTTAAAAACGTTAATTATAGTTACACGAAAAATAATGAATATGTTTTAAAAGATATTTCATTTCGCATATGTAAAGGTGAAAAAGTAGGGATTATCGGTTCTACTGGAAGTGGTAAATCTACTTTAGCGAAACTGTTACCACGTTTATACGATGTTGATCAAGGTGAAATATGTATTGATGGAATAAATGTTAAGGCATACGATTTACAAAAACTTCGTGGTTCAATAGGTTTTGTACCTCAAAAAGCATTGTTGTTTTCAGGTAGTATAGAAGAGAACTTACGTTATGGAAAAGAAGATGCAACGAAGGACGAACTGGAAGTTGCGGCTTCATCAGCTTGTGCGACTGAGTTTATTAACAAGCTGGAAGATTCTTATCAATATCATTTAACACAAGGTGCGACGAATTTATCAGGTGGACAAAAACAGCGTGTATCAATTGCAAGAGCGCTTGTGAGAAAGCCATCTATTCTTGTATTAGATGATTCTACATCAGCAGTGGATGCTAAATCAGAATCTAACATTCAATCGGCATTAAGAAAAGAATATAAAGGAACAACGACATTATTAATTGCCTCTAAAATCTCATCAATAATAGATGCTGATAAAATTCTCGTTTTAGATAACGGTGAATTAGTTGGTGATGGTACGCATGAAGAACTGTTAGAACAATGTGAGGTATATCAAGAAATCTATCTTTCCCAAGGTGGCAATTTACATAAGGAAGGTGGGAAAGAACATGCGTAATTTTCAAGGGCAATTTGCAAATAAAGATGGACGTAACGCACCTAAGAGCGGGAAAGCTAATAATACGAAAGGAACTGTAATGCGAGTATGGAACTATATGGGGTATCAAAAGGCTGCTCTTACGTTCGTTATATTTTTAGTATTTGTAACGACGTTACTTGGTTTATTAGGTCCATATTTAATGGGAGTAATTATCGATCAATATATTGTACCAAAAGATTTAAGCGGTACGGCGAGAATGTGTTTGTTACTTATCGCGATTTACGGTGTAACGGTATTGTTAACTTGGTTACAAACATTTGTCATGGTTAACGTTGCATTAAAAACGATACAAAAAATACGACAAGATATTTTTGAGAAAATCCAAACGCTTTCTTTACGGTTTTTTGATGTACGTTCTCAAGGGGATTTAATGAGTCGTGTGACAAATGACATAGATAATTTGAATCAAGCGTTGACACAAAGTGTTGTACAAATTATTTCATCAGCATTAACCTTTATAGGTGTAACGATTGCGATGTTCGCATTAGATTGGATTTTAGCGATTGTTACTTTAATTACAGTACCTATTATGTTTTTCGTTACAAAAAAACTCGTGGCTTATAGTGGTAAAAACTTTGCAAAGCGTCAAAAAGATTTAGGAGAATTAAATGGATTTATTGAGGAAGCTATAACAGGAGCGGATGTTACAACGTTATACGGAAAAGAAAAAGAAACTGTACAAAATTTCAATAAAATTAATGAACAACTAAGAGTTTCAGCTACGAAGGCGGATACATTTTCAGCCTTTATTTTTCCGAGTATGAACTTTATTAACAACTTAGGCATGGGACTTGTAATTGGAACTGGATCAGTAATGGTTTTAAATGGAATGACTACAGTAGGTGTCATTGCGGCGTTTATTAATTATTCTCGTCAATTCTCAAGACCACTCAGTCAATTTGCAACTTTAATGAATACGATTCAAGCGGCAGTTGCTGGTGGAGAACGTGTCTTTGAAATTATGGATGAAGTACCGGAAATCCAAAATAAAAAAGATGCATTCATTGTACAAAATTTACAGGGGCATGTTGAACTCGAGAATGTTTCGTTTGGGTATGAGGAAAATAAAACGATTTTAAAAGAAGTAAGTCTTAAGGCGCAGCCAGGGGAGACAATTGCTTTAGTTGGTCCAACTGGATCGGGCAAAACAACAATCATTAATTTGCTAACGCGTTTTTACGATATACAGCAAGGGAAAATTCATATCGATGGAAAAAATATAAAAGATTATAATATTAATTCGTTGCGAAGTAAAATAGGAGTAGTCTTACAAGATACGTATTTATTTGCTGGGACGATTATGGATAATATCCGTTATGGTCGATTAGATGCTAGTGATGAAGAAGTAATCAATGCAGCTAAGGCAGCATCTGCACATTCTTTCATAAAGCATTTACCGAATCAATATGAAACAAAAATTGCTTCAGAAGGATCGAATTTAAGTCAAGGACAGAAACAACTTCTTGCGATTGCAAGGGCAATTTTAGCAGATGCAGATATATTAATTCTCGACGAAGCGACATCTAATATTGATACAAGAACAGAATTACAAATTCAAGAAGGATTGAACAATTTAATGAGAGGTCGAACAAATTTTGTAATCGCTCATCGACTGAAAACGATCGAAAAAGCAGATCAAATTCTTGTTATAAAAGATGGTAGTATTTTGGAAAGAGGGAATCATGAATCTCTCATGGAAGATAGAGGGTTTTACTTTGATCTGTATACGAGTCAGTTTAAAATTTAATAAGAATTTTGATATAGTGCGGTTTCTCTAGAAAGGGGAAACCGCACTTTTATATTTATAAAGATAATTAGAAATATAGACTTGAATTTTTTTGATACACGAATTGTTAGCAAATACTAGCAACTTCAGTGCCAGACGGAAGAAATAATTTACGTGGTATTGTAATAATCTCAAGAGCCATCTGGGCTGAATAGAGAAGTATTGGAGTTAACTCTAAAGCGTGTGTTAATAATAATATAAAGCTTGTTAGGATTGCAAAGCTTCCCCAAAAGAAACTTTTTGAAGTGTTACGGAAATCTTTTATTAAGGAAAAGAAAGAAAAAAATGCTGTAACAATGAGAATTAAAAATTTATACTTATCAGCCATTAAACCCCTCCTAAAGAACAATAACTTATATTATAGCGTATTTTTCTTTATTATTATAAAAAGATTTTAAAATGAATGATAAAAAAAGTAGATGCCGCAACTTAAAGTATTAGTTGAGGGTATTATTTTTGATTTTTTCATTAAAAAAAAGATTAGCGCCCTATTTATTATTTGCAAGTGTTGTACTGGATATTTGACCGGACAATAAGACGAGCTTTGAATATGTTAATAAAAAAGGGGGTGTTGAAAAATGGCTAAATATAGTTTGCATGCAGGTCATAACAGTATTGTACAAGGCGCGAATTATGGGAATCGGAAAGAACACATTATGGATCGCCAAGTTAAGGATGCGGTTGTTGCTAAATTAAGAGCATTAGGGCATACAGTTTATGATGATACTGATGAAGTAGGGACAACGCAGGCACAAAATTTAAATAACATCGTATCAAAAACAAACTCACATGATGTAGACTTAGTAGTTTCATTTCACTTAAACTCATATGATACGAAAGCAAATGGTGTTGAAGTACTTTACTATGATCAACAAGCTTTATCAGCAAAGATAGCAGCACAACTTTCAAAAGATATTGGCTGGTCAAATCGTGGTGCAAAGGAACGTAAAGACCTTTATGTGTTAGCGAATACGAAAGCACCTGCAATCTTAATTGAACTTGGATTTATCGATAATGAAGCAGATATGGCAAAATGGAATCCAGATAAAATTGCAAATTCAATTGTTTATGCATTAACTGGGCAATCTGGTGGGACAACTCCGCCATCCAATAAAAATATCATTCAATCAGGAGCTTTTTCACCGCATGAAACACCGGATGTAATGGGAGCATTAACGTCCCTAAAAATGACAGCAAACTTCATCTTACAATCTGATGGTCTAACATATTTTATCTCTGAACCAACCTCAGATGCGCAACTTAAGGGAATGACAGATTACCTTGATCGTAAAGGCTGGTGGTATGAAGTTAAGTAAAGATTTTAGTTTAGTGGAACAGGATATTTAAAAATCAATCGACCCTAAAAGGAGGATTACTTATAATGAGTAATCCTCTTTTTAAAATTTTTATTTCGGCCTAAAACTAAATAAGTAATGCATGTAAGTGGGATATTAATTAGAAATATAATCTATATTTGTAAAACATACTTTTAATAAGAAAAATGTAGAATTTGAATTTAATTGACTACTATTGAAATTGCACTGAAAACTAATAAAATGGCCATAATGATGTTAAATGATTTAGTATGCTTCAACAAAAGTTTTTGAAACACGGAACCAAATAAGCTCCAACTAAATGTGCTCATTAATCCAACTACACCTAGAAATAATGAAAAAAGTAGATAACTTGAATATGAATTGTAGTAAGGGAGAATAAAAGTGGATACTACAGTTAGTCCGAATAGTATCCCTTTAGGATTAATAAACTGAAGGAAAATCCCCACTGTAAATAAATTTTCAGTATATTTTTCATCGGGATCTGTGCTAGTTTTACTAGTGAGTATTTTAAAAGCTAAATATAGCATATATGCTACACCTAAAATTTTCAAAGGAAATTCGATTATGGGTAGGATTTTAATTAGTACAATATTAAAGAAACTACATAAGGAAGTGAGGATGAAAAAACCGAAAGCTACTCCGAAGCAAAATTGCATACTCCTTTTTAAACCATGTTGATTGGCGTATGTCATAGCTAAAAAATTGTTAGGTCCGGGTGTGAAGCTACTTATAAAAACAAATAACAAAAAAGAAAAAATAGGCATTTCAAAACCCCCTAGTTATTTCGTATGTTATAATGACCGAAAAGAACAATATAACGTGCGCTTTTTATTATACATAACGATCGTTATATTGTACATAGTGTAGGAGTGTTTCTTATGGAAGAAATTCAACTTATTTTGGCGAAAAATTTAAAGACAATACGAGAGAAAGAAAAATTAAGTTTAGAAAAGGTTTCTCAATTAACAGGTGTGAGTAAAACGATGATTGGACAAATTGAAAGAGGAGAGTCAAGCCCAACATTAACAACGATATGGAAAATTGCGAATGGTTTGAAAGTGTCTTTTACTTCTTTAATCAATAATCCGCAACCGGATACGAAAGTTGTTTTACGAAATGATATTCAAGTATTATCAGAAGACAAAGGGAGGTATAAAGTGTATCCTTCTTTTCCTTTTCAAGATGATAGGAACTTTGAAATCTATACGGTTGAAATTGAAACAGAAGGAAAGTTAAATTCAGAAGGGCATAAAGAAGGGACTGAAGAATTTATAACGGTGTTTGAAGGGGAATTGACAATTGAAATAAATGATTGTCAATATAAATTAAATAGCGGGGATTCAATTCGCTTTAAGGCGGATAGACCGCATTCCTATTGTAATTTTGGAAGAACGCTAACTCGGTTAAGTATGACCATTTATTATTCAACTTCATAAATTTACAGCTGCATTAAAAACAAAAAAAGGCGTAATGATAAAAACCATCATAAGAGATGGTTTTTATTTTTTATAATCCACAAAAAAAGACACTCATTTGAGTGTCAACATAGTATTGCTCTCGCGTATAGGATTGGAGTATGTTTCACAAATACGTTTTGAGATGGTTCGCATTTGAGAAACTATTTTCATATTTAATGTAACATTGGCAGGGAGGAGTGTAAATTGATAATGTATATACGGAAAATTTAGTATAGATACTTTGTACTATGAATATAGTACAAAGTGTTTCTTATTGCATAATCACTTTCGTGAAGTTATTAAAATATAAGCTTAAGGAATGACGTAATAGTTATTATTTTAGCAGTTAAGAATGATTATTATAAAAAAGAACGAATCATTTTTTAATCGATTCGTATAATTGTTAAAGAGGCACCTGTTGAACCACCTCCAACTAAATTAACTATGGATAATACGTCGGATAGTTGAAGGGAAATTGTATTACCAGCAGTTAAATTAATTATTAAATTATTATTATAATTTGAAGTTGATAATGCGGGAGAAAAATAGATCCGGAAAGTGGAGTCGAAGAGTTTAATAGTAGCCTTGTACCAGCAAGTAGTGCAGTTGTTGTATTAACTTGATAGGTTAAATAATATCTCCCAGTAACAGGAATTGTAAATATATCATTTGAAGCATTCACTGTAAAATTACCGAGACTTTGGTTATTAGAAAGTGGAATATTAGTTCCGCCTAATATAACTGAAATGGGACCAACTGACGTATTATTAGCGAACATGGAGTTTGTTGTAATATTAGGCCCAGTAGGACCTGTAAGTCTGTATGGAAGAATAATTTCAAGAGCTAGTGATAATAGTCCTTTTTTCATTTTTTCATTCTTATCTTGAATGTAAATCACCTCATTTTTAAATTAGAACGTAACCTATTTAGTATTTTGAAATGGAACTATCATTTTATTATATTAATACTATTAGTTATAGCAACGGTAAAAAGTTTACTATATGTAAAATCATTTGAGTATAAAAACGTAGTTATGGAGTTTTTCTAAAATGATAGATGTTTTATTTTGTTAATTAGTAAACAAAATGTGGAATGAGGTAGTAAATTGAACCGCAATGAAAAATTCTCTTTGAATAAAGGTATGAAAAGACCAGAAAATATTGGACCTACTTTTCCGGTTCTTCCGCCAATTTATATTCCAACAGGAGCAACAGGTCCAACAGGAGCAACAGGGGTAACAGGTCCAACAGGTCCAACAGG
>NZ_QNUD01000068.1:0-9460 GCF_008042405.1 Bacillus sp. SH7-1 | reverse complement strand
CGTTCTTTTTTTACATTATAATAATTTTGTCATCTAGTTTTGTTTGTCCGCTAAGAAGAGCGTTTAAATATTCCACTTTTCTTATACAGGCTTGTATATGTCTTTCGATCTCTTGTAATTCTGCTTGGTGATGCGTTTCAATTGGATGAATTTGTACATTGAATTTTTCAAATTGACTACTATATGTTATTTCTGCATAGCCGCTCATAATGTCGGTTTCGTTATGAAATAAAAATTGCTTTGTTTTGTCACAGAATGATACACCCTGAAAGCCATATACTTTTAATGCTTCAATTACTTTTTTTATCATTTTTGTATTCATTTTTTTACCCTCTTTACGAAGTTCTACTTATATATTATAACATAAAAAAATACATAGAAAGCGCTTCCAAGTGTATTTTATTATAAACTTTACGTTTCAATCACAAAAATGAAACAAAGAAAAAATAATTGTAAAGAAGGAAGGACTCTTTTATTGTTTCGTCATATATATAGAGAAATAGTGCAATGAAAGGAAATTTTCCGAGGTGGAGATCGTATTTCCAATTTGAGCGCAGTAAAAGAGGTGAAAATCTTGAACTTTGATATTGTAGGACAAAAAGCATATATAAAAGATGGACCGCATCGGAACCGAATTGGAATTGTAAAGAAAAACGAGACAAAATTAGAATTGCAATTTGCTATTGCAATTGGAGAACAAATCATTGATGTAGAGCTAAAGGATATCGTGTTAGTTGGAGTAGACGTAGGACAATTTCATAAATGGTGCGAACAAAATGGTTATTTGTGAGAAGGACGGGCTGTGAGATAATGAAATATATTTGAGGAAAGAGGATATGTTATTGTATTCTCTTTTTCCATGTTTAAGGAGATGGAAATGAAGTATAAAGAACGGGATTTTACATAGTGTTTGAAACAATATGTTATGCCTTATGTATAAAAGATAAAGAGGAAGATGGAAAGAACTAAAAAAGGACGCTAACAAAAATGTTAGCGTCCTTTTTGATTATGAAGCAATTTCACCAGTTTTTGTATCATCTTGATTGTACGTATCTTGATCTAATTCACCAAGCCATTTACTTGAAATAAGACCTGCTGTCATAGAGCCACTTACGTTAAGAGCTGTACGACCCATATCGATTAATGGTTCAACTGAGATAACTAGAGCGACAATACCGATTGGTAAGTTCATTGTCGATAGTACGATTAACGCTGCGAATGTTGCACCGCCACCAACACCGGCAACACCGAATGAGCTAATAGCAACGACAGCGATTAAAGTTAAAATAAATTGTGGTTGTAATGGATCAATTCCAACAGTTGGAGCGACCATCATTGCAAGCATTGCTGGATAAATACCTGCGCAACCGTTTTGTCCGATAGATACTCCAAATGATGCTGCGAAGTTTGCAATTCCTTCAGAAATACCAAGTTTTTCTTTTTGTGCTTCAATATTTAATGGCATTGCACCAGCACTAGAGCGAGATGTGAATGCGAATGTTAATACAGGGAACACCTTTTTCAAATATTGAATTGGATTTAAACCAGATAGAGCAATTAATAATAAGTGAATAACGAACATTACGATAAGTGCCACGTAAGACGCTAACACGAAGTTACCAAGTTTTAAAATAGCATTTATATCGCTACCAGCAACTGTTTTTGCCATAAGAGCTAATACGCCGTATGGAGTAAGGCGTAAAATTAATGTTACCATACGCATTACGATTGCATATACAGCATCAAGCATCTTCTTAAATAGCTCTGCTTGTTCTGGATATTTTCGTTTTACACCTATAAAGGCTATACCGATAAATGCTGCAAATATTACAACAGAAATTGTTGATGTTGGACGAGCGCCTGTTAAATCAAGAAACGGATTTGTAGGTAACAGCTCTAATAATTTATCTGGAATTGTTGTTTTCTCAATAGAAGTAAATCTTTCTTCAACTAACTTCAGACGAGCAGATTCTGCATCACCTTGTTGTAGGCCTGTTGCTGATACATCAAATCCTGCACTTGCAGCGATACCGACAGCTGCAGCAATTCCAGTAGTAAGAATTAAAATTCCGATAATAAGACCACTAATTTTACCAAGATTTTTCGTTAATTGTAATTTTGTAAATGCTGAAATAATAGATACTAAAATAAGTGGCATAACGATCATTTGAAGTAATTTTACATAACCGCTACCGATTAAGCCAAACCAAGTATTTGATTCAATAATTACTTTAGAAGTTGGCTCATAAATAAATTGTAATATAAGACCGAAGATAATTCCGACTCCTAAAGCAGTAAATACACGTTTATTAAAAGATACATGCTTACGTTGCATATAATATAATACGCCAACTAAGATGAGCATGACTGCAACGTTAATTCCGACAAGCAGTGTATTCATGTTGATTCCCCCTAATTCCAATCTGTTATATAGAATATAAGGCAATAAAACCTATAAGTCAACTAGGAAATTGCAGGATTAAAAAAAAGATGGCAAAATGCCATCTTTTAATGTCCAGCCCCAGGGACAAGTAAGAATGTCGTGTAGTATGTAAATCCTATGAAGAAAACAGTTAAATATGCCCCGAATACGTATATATACATACGCTCTGTTAATTTTAAATAACTTAAAAGTACGAAGAATCCTGTTTGTCCTAAAAATAGTAGTGCGGTCGAGTGCATATCCCCTACGTAAAACATAACCGAGAAAATTCCAGTCCAAAAGCCGAGAACGCGAAACATGCGCTCCATGCCATCTCCCTCCTTTTCTAAAAAAAGTAAACCTCACTTCATTATAGTTTATTTTTCTTACTATTGTAAATATTCGTTCATATAAAAAGAAGCCAATTATAATTGGCTTCTTTTTATATGGAAAATTAAATTGTTAATTTATAATTACAAGATTTACAGCCATCTAGTAAACTATCATTTCGTGTTAATTCCGTGTTAGGGAATAGGATTTCAAAAATCCCTTTCATCATATCTCCGTGCATATTACAAATTTCAGTTGGATGATGAACAGCAACTTCCTTAAATGGACAATTGTGTACATCATAGAAAATTTTTGTTCCATCTGCACTTAATTCAAATGCTGGTGATAAACCAGCTGTTGAGAAAGCTTCTTTTGCAATTTGAACTTTTTGTTCTACTGTTAAGTCTTCTTCACTCACATTTAAACGGTGCATATGTTGTTGCATTAATTCTGCTCCGAATTGTTTTCCTGTTTCGTATAGCGCTTTTTCACCAGCAGCACCAAGGCTAAGTAAAGAATTAAATGCTATTCTTGCTAACAATTGATAATCACGGAATGGAAATTGTAATTGGATAACATCATCAGATAATACATATAATCTGCTTGGTCTTCCACCTTTTCCAGTTTTCTTTGTTTCCGATTTAAGCATATGAACATCTTCTAATTTAGATAAATGTAAGCGTGCTACGTTTGGATGAATGTCAAACTCATCTGCAATTTCTTGTACAGTTACGTAGCTATGTTTTTGAGAAATATATTTATAAATGTAATAACGAGTTGGATCAGATAATACACCTGTAATTTTTAAAGCTTGTTCCATGAGGATCTCCACCTTTATCACTTTATCCAAGATAATAACATTATAATACAGATAAACATGAGTATAGGTAATTTCAGACAATAATTCGGAAATTGTTCATAATTTCACAAACATATTTTTCCTTTTTTGCCTAGTGAAAATACAAAAATGCCGATTTTTCTTATGAATTCTTTCATGCTATATACATAGTGGGGAGGGAAAAATGATGAATGGAATTGAAAGTTTTGCGAATACGATTTTGAAAGAAGCGTGTAGGGTACAAGCGTCGGACTTACATATCGTGCCGAGGCAGAAGGACGTGGCAATTCAACTACGTATAGGAAAAGATTTAATGATGAAACATTGTATTGAAAAGGAATTTGGAGAAAAACTCGTTTCACACTTTAAATTTTTAGCATCCATGGATATAGGAGAGAGGCGAAAGCCACAAAATGGTTCACTGTATTTACAAATGGATGGACAAGAAGTGTATTTACGCCTTTCCACGCTTCCAACTGTATATCAAGAAAGTCTCGTTATTCGTCTCCATTTACAAGCATCTATTCAGCCGTTATCTCATCTTTCGTTATTTCCAAGTACAGCAAAAAAATTACTCTCTTTTTTAAGTTATTCACATGGGTTACTTGTATTTACTGGACCGACTGGTTCTGGGAAGACAACAACAATGTATGCATTATTAGAGGTAATTAGAAAAAAGAAAACGCGCCGCATCGTTACACTGGAAGATCCAGTTGAAAAAAGAAATGACGATTTATTACAAATTCAAATAAATGAAAAAGCAGGTATCACATATGAGGCGGGACTAAAGGCTATTTTACGCCATGATCCAGATATTATTTTAGTTGGTGAAATCCGTGATGAAGAAACAGCGAAAATCGCAATAAGAGCAAGTTTGACTGGACATTTAGTAATGACGACACTGCATACGAATGATGCGAAAGGGGCGATACTCAGGTTCATGGATTTTGGCGTAACGAGGCAAGAGATTGAACAATCTTTATTGGCTATAGCTGCACAGCGACTTGTCGAATTAAAGTGTCCGTTTTGCAAAAGAAAGTGCTCAACTTTATGTAAATCAATGAGGCAAGTAAGACAAGCGAGTATTTATGAGTTGTTATATGGATATGAGTTAAAGCAAGCGATTAAAGAAGCAAATGGGGAATGTGTCACATACAAGCATGAAACATTAGAAGCTTCGATACGAAAAGGATATGCTTTAGGATTTTTAGAAGAGGATGTTTATGTTTAAGAAAATATGGAGTTTAAGTGATCAAGTAGTATTACTGAAACAATTAGGGAAACTATTAGAAAAAGGATACTCCCTTTTGCAGGCATTAGAATTTTTACGGTTTCAATTACCTGTAGAAAAGAAAGTACAATTGCAGCATATGATTGATGGATTAAAAGATGGAAAAAGTCTACACGATTCTTTTCATCAATTAAAGTTTCATCAGGAGATGTTAAGCTATTTATTTTATGCTGAGCAACATGGTGATCTTTCTTTTGCATTGCAACAAGGGAGCGCACTTCTATATAAAAAGGTTAAGTATAGGAAAGATATGTTGAAAATAATGCAGTATCCTATGTTTTTGGCTTTTTTTTTAATAATCATGATTTTGATTTTTAACCGCATTTTATTACCACAGGTTGATATGGTATATAGTTCGTTTGGTTCTACAGCACCGTTATTTACAAAACAAATATTAAGTACAATTAAGCTACTACCTTACCTTATTTTTAGCACTCTTTTTATCGTTTTGATTGGATGTAGTTTATATATGCTTTACTTTCGGAAACTCCCGCATATGAAGCAGGTAAAAATTATGCTTCGTATCCCCCTCGTAAAAACATTTCTTATTTTAAAGCATTCACATTATTTCGCCACTCAATTGAGCAGTTTATTACATGGCGGATTATCAGTACTTGAGGCTCTAACAATAATGATGGGGCAAAAATATCATCCGTTCTTTCAGTATGAAGCGGGCCGAATTGAGCACCAATTAATTGCAGGAGAATCGTTACAATCTATTATTGCTAAAAGTGGATATTATGAGAAAGAACTTTCTTATATTATTACGCATGGACAAGCAAACGGTAATTTGGCGATTGAATTAGGTGACTATAGCAATCTTATTATGGAAAAGATGGAGCAAAAAATTAAACGTATGTTAGTGATCATTCAACCGATCTTATTTATGTGTATTGGAGGAATAGTCGTTCTTATGTATTTAGCGATGATTATGCCAATGTTTCAAATGATGAATTCTATTTAGGAGGTATTTACATGCAGAATGAGGAAGGGTTTACTCTTTTAGAAATGTTATTAGTTATGGTCGTCATAACTGTATTATTACTATTAATTATTCCAAATGTAGTTACGCAGCGGTCATCTGTCGAAGGAAAAGGATGTAAAGCTTATGTGAAATCTATAGAAGCCCAAATACAAGTATACCAATTACAACATAATAAAATTCCTACGCTAAAAGAGCTAAGTGATGAAAAATATATTACAGCTGATAAGTGTCCGAATGGTGAATCTATTCATATTTCAAATGATGGCACAGTAACAAGTGGGAAACTGTGAAACAAAAGGGTTTTACTCTTTTAGAAATGCTACTCGTTCTATTTGCAATCTCTATATTAAGTATGGTCACGTATTATAACGTACATTCATTATATGAAAAACAAAAAATCGAACAATTTTTGAGACAGTTTTCAAATGATATTTTGTATATGCAACAATTAGCGATAAACCGTCAAAAACACTATACATTACGCTGGCATAAAGATAGACATATGTATTATATAGGAGAGTCGAGTACGAATCTTTCTATCATTAAAAGAGAATATGATAGTGATATACAAATTGATTTGAATACTTTTCCAAATCCGATGACATATAATCCGAGTGGAAATATTAATAGAGGTGGTACGATTCTACTTTCGTATCGAAGTTATAAATATGATATTGTATTTCAGCTTGGCAGAGGGAGATTTACGTATCGTGAAATGTCAAAAAGGGTCAGTGATGGCTGAAATGCTTGTAGCATTAAGCATCTTAATGATGGCGGTATCTTTACTACTTCCGCAAACAGTATTGATTATGCAAGAACGAAAAAACATACAAATTCGTTATAAAGCATTTGTATTATTAAAAAGAGAAGCGGCTTTATATATGTATGAGAATGAGGCAAAGCAGCAGAAAGAAAAAGTCATAGACGGAAATGTATATTACACATATTGGGGAGGAAATGAAGTTTGTGCTATGTGGAGAGATGTGAAAGGAAGAATGATGGAACAATGTTTTTATGCAGGAGAAAAAATAAATTAGAAGCTGGGTTTACATTAATAGAAATGATCGTATGTTTTTTTCTGTTGTCACTGTTCTTTTTGCTCTTGCCACGTTTAAATCTTATCGGAATAGAAAACAAACTGTCGAAAGGATTAAATAATTGGGAATGGGATGTATTTTTAGGACAAGTACAGTTAGAGTTTCGTGAAGTATCATTTGTAGAAAAAATAGTTCCTGAGAATAAAGATAGTATGTTGCGCTTCCGTCTTCGCACTGGAGATGAAGTGACGTATGAAAAATTGAATAATCATCTTGTAAGAAAAGTGAATATGCGCGGAAGAGAGGTTATATTACAAAATGTTGAAATGGTTTCGTATGAAGTAACACCTCATTTGCTTTTTATAAATGTGAAAGATAGGAGTGGAAAAATATATGAAGGTGTAGCTGTAAGATATAGCGAAATGGAAATAAATACATGAGAAAACAAGCTGGATTTACGATGCCAGGAACAATCATTTTTCTAGTATTATTAACTTCGTTCTTTGTATACGAAACGAATATGGTGCTTATAGATAAAAATTTTTATACTGAAATAGAGCAAAAATTTGTACTGGAGGAACTACTAAATCGATCTATTACAAATATAAAAAAAGACTTACAGCAAAAAGAAAAGGAAGATACTTTTTTCTTTCATTATGAAAAGGGCGAAGCAAGTGGGAATTATGTTTTTGAAAACGACGTTATTCTCGTTTCATTGCAGTGCAAAATAAAACAAGAAGTTTTCTATAAAGTAAGCTTTCGGTATAGAAAAAAGGATGAGAAAATATTCGATTGGATAGAAGGATAGTATGTAAAATATGTGGATAAAAAACTATGATTTCTCATTTTGGAATAGGCTGTTTTTTTAGGAAATGGATAAATAAAACAATTTAAAGTTTAAATTTTCTCAAAAAAGAGAAAGGTAGAAAGAATATGATATATTCAAGCTATCCAAACATATTTTTTTAGGGAGAATAGGGAAATGACAAAGAACAATCAAATAGGTGAAAATAAGGAACAAACTATTTTTGATCATAAAGGAAATGCAATTATGACGGAAGATAGGGAAATACAAATTATTTCAAAATTCGAAGAACCCCTTATTGTGGTGTTAGGAAATGTATTAAGTGATGAAGAATGCGAAGAATTAATCGAATTGTCTAAAAATAAATTAGCACGCTCAAAAGTTGGTTCATCACGTGATGTAAATGATATTCGAACGAGTAAGGGTGCATTTTTAGACGATAATGAACTTACTGAGAAGATTGAAAAACGAATTGCATCTATCATGAATGTTCCTGCGTCGCATGGAGAAGGATTACACATTTTAAATTATGAAGTGGATCAACAATATAAAGCGCACTATGATTATTTTGCGGAACATAGTAGATCAGCTGCTAATAATCGTATTAGTACGCTTGTAATGTACTTAAATGATGTAGAAGAAGGGGGAGAAACGTTCTTTCCGAAATTAAATCTTTCTGTGAACCCTAGAAAGGGAATGGCAGTATACTTTGAGTATTTCTATCAAGATCAATCACTAAATGAGCTTACGTTACACGGAGGGGCACCTGTAACGAAAGGTGAGAAATGGATTGCAACGCAGTGGGTGAGAAGAGGTACTTATAAGTAAAAGGGTGTATGTGACGTTTTGTTCATCATTGCATAATGAGAACAAAACGTTTTTTTATTAAATAATGTAATCTTTCGTTATAATAACAAATAATAACGGATGATTGAGAGGAACGAACATGAAATCTATATACATAACCGGTTATATGGGAGCTGGGAAAACAACAATTGGAAAAGCATTAAGTAAAGAACTTCATATGAATGTTGTAGATACCGATCAAAAAATTGAAGAGAAGCAAGAGAAGGCAATTCGTGATATTTTTGCCGCAGAAGGCGAAATGGCTTTTCGGGAATATGAAAGTGAAATGTTACGTTCATTACCTGTTCATAATGTAATCATTACAACTGGTGGTGGAATCATTGAACGAGAGGAAAACCGAAAGTGGATGAAGGAAAATGGAACTGTCGTGTATTTATATTGTGATCCACATGTAATTGCAGAAAGGCTTCGTGAAGATACGACGCGTCCACTATTTCAGAAGAAAGATATAGAGGCATTTGTGATGAAATTTGAATCGCGCCGAGCTTATTATGAAGAGGCTCATATTCATATCGATACGACGAATAAGTCTGTAAAGCAAATTATGAATGAATTAAAAGAAAAGATTAATGGATAAAAAAGTGGACATACTAATCAAGTAGAGGTGATGATAATATGTCTACTAATGATTATGTTCGCTTTGTGACACAGCAATTTGTGTCATATATGGATGCTCCAAAAGAAGATCGTAAACAAAAGAAAGAACAACGCCGTGCTGAAAAAGAGCCATTTATGAATAAGTGGTTTGGTGTTATGCCGCTGAGTGCTGCTTTGTTTTATCGAAATGTAAAAGATAAAAGAAAAAAATCAAGTTAACTTTTTCGCAATATGTCTAGCAAAATACAAATCCCCTAGTAGTGTGATACTACTAGGGGATTTGTATTT
>NZ_QNUD01000067.1:0-10582 GCF_008042405.1 Bacillus sp. SH7-1 | reverse complement strand
TATTAAACTTTACCTTTTCTTAACCTTTGTTTTAATTTCTATTAAGTATATAGAATCGATTATTACTAGAATTACTGTAAGGAGGAGATTATGACAAGGTGAAAAAGCAAGAAGTGAAAATAGGTAGAGCAATACCGACGCGTTTAAATATTTTATTTCTTTGTGTATTTTTATTATTTTCTACAATGATTGTAAGGTTAGGTAAAGTGCAAATTGTCGATGGAGAGACTTATAAAAATGAAGTAGAAAAAAGAGAAAATGCAACTGTGAGTCTTTCCGTCCCACGTGGAAAAATATTTGATCGAGAAGGGAATCCAGTTGTTGATAATACATCTTTACGTACAATCACGTATACAAAGATGAAAGGCGTAAAATCAGAAGATATTTTAAAAACGGCAAGACAACTTGCAGACATAATTGAAATGCCACAAGAAGATATAGTTAAGTTAACTGAGACAGATATGAAGGATTTTTGGATGCAATTAAATCCGAAACTTGCTGAAAATCTAGTATCTAAAAAAGAAATAGATACATTTAGAGAGAAGGATATAAGCGGCAAGAAGCTAGATAAAAAAATTGAAGAGTTAAAAAGAAAACGAGTTACAGATAAAAATCTTCAGGAATTAACAGATAAAGATATAAAAGTGTTAGCTATTAAAAGTAAGATGACTTCAGGTTATCAAATGGCTCCTCAAATTATTAAAAAAGATGTTAGTGAAAAGGAATTTACTATAATTAGTGAAGGTTTAGCGAATTTCCCAGGTGTAGACGTATCTATTGATTGGGAGAGAGTGTATGTAAATGATGGATTATTCCGATCCGTTCTTGGAAATGTTTCTAATGCCGATGAAGGATTACCGAGTGAACGATTAGATTACTATTTGGTACGTGATTATAGTCGAAATGATAGGGTTGGAAAAAGTTATATCGAGCAGCAATACGAAGATGTACTTCATGGTACAAAAAAAGAAGTAAGAAGCGTTGCTGATAAACAAGGGAATACAATTAGAACCGAAACAGTTTCTGAGGGAAAGAGCGGGAAGAACTTAACTTTAACAATAGATATGAAATTGCAGAAAAAAGTAGAAGAAAGTATTGAAAAAATATTAAAGGCATATAAAGGCTCGGAATCCATGTTGGACCGTGCTTTCGTTGTAATGATGAATCCGAAAAACGGACAAGTCTTATCAATGGCTGGGAAAAGACTTGTAGAAAAAGACGGAAAAACAGAAGTTGAAGACTATGCATTAGGCACAATGACTAGTTCATACGAGCTGGGGTCAACAGTTAAAGGTGCGACAGTTTTAACTGGATTTGAAACGAAAGCTATAACACCAGGTACTTATTTTTATGATGCACCTATGAAGTTTAAAGGTACTAAGGAGAAGAAGTCTTGGAAAGAATTTGGAAATATTGACGATTTAAGAGCGTTACAAGTTTCTTCAAACGTTTATATGTTTAATACAGCATTAAAAATCGCAGGTGTGGATTATGTGAAAAATAGTTCATTAAATATTAAACAGGAATACTTTGATAAAATGAGATATTATTTCAGGCAATTTGGATTAGGTGTTCCAACAGGCATCGATTTACCGAATGAAACAGCTGGACAAATTGGTAAAAAAGATAACCAACCAGGTTTCTTATTAGACTACTCAATTGGCCAGTATGACACGTATACACCGCTTCAGCTTGTACAGTATATTTCAACAATTGCAAACGGTGGATATCGAATGAAGCCACAGATTGTTCAAGAGGTTAGAGAGCAAACCGCTCAAAAAGATGAGATTGGTAAAGTGGTGCATTCAGTAGAACCAATCGTTTTAAATAAAATAGATATGAAAGAGGAATATATAAATCAAGTAAAGGAAGGATTTAGAAGAGTTTTCCAAGAAGGTGATGGGACTGGAGTAAAGACATTCCAAAAAGCACCGTATAAACCAGCGGGAAAAACAGGGACAGCACAGACAGTATACGGTGGAGAAAGTGATATTGGAAGAAATGAAAAAGGTGAGCGAAGAGAATGTTATAATTTAACATTAGCAGGATATGCGCCATATGATAATCCAGAAATAGCATTCTCTGTAGTTGTGCCATGGGTTATTAATGATAAATCTGGTATTAACTCTGATATTGGAAAAGAAATATTAGATGCTTATTTCGAATTGAAAAATAAGTGATTGACTGGAGAAACGATAAAAATAGATAGTTCTAAAGAGGATTAAAACATATGAAATGTTATAGAAACTAGATGCATTTTCATATAGGGATAGATTCAAAATGGGTGATAGTGAGGAATAAAATTATGCTATCAATTATTCACATTTTATAAATTAAATCATATATTGATAGCATAGGACAAGCTGAAAAGCTTTTTCTAACCTCACAGAACACTCCTTATCACGGTTAGGCATCTACTTATGTAGATGCCTTTTTTAATTTATTAACTGACAATTATTTATCAATCTAAAGCAGTAAGTATATTAGGACTATTAGGGGAAGATTGACTGTAATAATTACAGTATGATTAATAAGAGCATTTAAATGTAAGGAGTGAGAAATAAGTGCTAAATATTTTAGTGGTTAACTTTCCGGCAGAGGGACATGTAAATCCTACATTAAGTTTAGTCAAAGCCTTTACTGAACGGGGGGATCACGTACATTATATTACAACAGAACACTTTAAAGGCAGAATTGAAGATTTGGGAGCTACCGTTTATACCCATCCAGATTTATTAAAGGAGATTTCTATTGATACTGAAACTTCATATGGGTTGAATTCTTTCTTTCATGTACATGTTCAAACTTCTTTATATATATTAGAAATTACGAAAAAATTATATGAAAGCATAAATTTTGATTTCGTAATTTATGATATATTTGGTGCTGGAGAGTTAGTAAAGGAGTATTTACAAATTCCAGGTGTAGTTTCTTCTCCTATATTTTTAATTCCTCCAGAAATTTTAGAGACTTTACCTTTTCATCCAAATGCAGAAATACAATTCCAACCCGATGAGCTTTCCGGCCAATTACTATATCAAATGGAACATAAATTTGGCGTAAAGCCTAAAAATAATCTTCAATTTATGCATAATAAGGGAGATATTTCTCTCGTGTACACAAGTCGTTATTTTCAACCTAATAGCGATTCATTCGGAGAAAATAACATTTTTATTGGGCCGAGTATTTCAAAGCGTAAAACAAATGTAGAGTTTCCACTTGAATTGCTTAAAGATAAGAAAGTGATTTACATTTCAATGGGAACACTACTTGAAGGACTCGAACCATTCTTTAATACATGTATTGATGCTTTCTCAGATTTTGATGGGTTAGTTATAATGACAATTGGTGATAGAAATGATCGTTCTAAAATTAAAAAAGCGCCAAATAATTTTATAATTTCTTCATACGTACCCCAATCAGAAATATTAAGTGAAGCAGATGTTTTTATTACACATGGCGGTATGAATAGCGTTCACGATGCCATTTATTTTAATGTCCCATTTGTCATAATTCCACATGATAAAGATCAGCCAATGATAGCACAAAGATTAACTGAGCTTGAAGCAGCACATTGGTTATTGAAAGAACATGTTAATATGCAAACTTTGAAAGAAGCAGTAACAGATGTACTTTCAAATGAAAAGTATAAACATGGTATACGAAAACTTAACGATAGTTTTTTAGAATGTGGGGGTTCCAAAAAAGCAATTGCAGTTATTGAATCTCTTTTAAATAAATAGTGTCAACAATATACAAGCATAGAGGTTCAATCTTTATGCTTGTATATTATTATCCCGCAAACTGCACAGCAGTATTTGCGTGTAAAAAAGCAGTATCAAAAACAGGTACAGTAAGGTCGTTTTGGGAAATAAGCAAAGGAATTTCAGTACATCCTAGTAATATTCCTTCTGCGCCATTTTGAATTAATGATTTTGTAATTTGTAATAGTTTTTCTTTTGATGTTTCTGAAATAATTCCTTTACTTAATTCATTTAAAATAACATGATGAATAAAATTTCTTTCCTCTTTATTTGGGATGATTGTCTCAATGTTATAATTTGCTAGACGTGATTTATAGAAGTCTTGTTCCATCGTTTGTTTCGTACCCAATAGTCCAATACGCTGTATATTCTGTTCTACCATTTCTTTAGCACTTACATCACCAATGTGAAGAAGCGGGATGGATATTGCACTTTCTACTTCTTCAGCAAATAAATGGACCGTATTGGAACACATTAATAAAAATTCAGCTCCAGATTTTTCAACCTTTTTTGCAACTGTGACTAATTCGTTTTTCACTTCTTCATACTGATGATTTTGTAATAAAGTAGTTACCTCATCAAAGTCCATGCTATATAAAACAAGCTTTGCATTTTGATCATATTGAGAGAGTGTAAGTGTATTAATATGTTTATAGTATAACGATGTAGATTCCCAACTTAGTCCACCAATTAAACCAATTACTTTCATCGTACATTCCTCCCGTAACTATTTTGAATTTATTATTTCATAATTCCGATAAGAATACAATGATTTAAATGTACCGTTAAATAAAAAATAAAAATAATTAGAAAAGTATTGAAATTTATACTTCTTAGTGCCATAATACGAATTACAAATTAATACTTATCCAGAGAGGTGGAGGGAACGGCCCTATGAAACCTCAGCAACCCCTATGTACATTTATAGGAAGGTGCTAATTCCGCAGAGAACACGATGTGTTTTTTGGAAGATAAGAGGATTCTTGAACGTGAAAGAAAATGACCTCTTATGTAAGAGGTCATTTTTTGTTGTATAGAAAGGAAGTGTCGATGCATAATTCATTTTCAAAATAAATATAGAGTAATAAAAGTTGACTAATATGAGAGGGGAATTGAAATGAACAAATTATCAACAAAATTAGTAGTAGCAATTGGAATTGGATCGGCTTTATACGGGATATTAGGACTTTGGGGGTTTTCTATTGCACCAAATACATTTATTAAACCTGCATTAGCTATATTAACTGTTTTTGGAGCTTTATTTGGTCCAGTGGCAGGACTATTAATAGGACTTATCGGTCATACCGTAACAGATACAATCGCTGGATGGGGTATTTGGTGGGGGTGGGTTATTAGTTCAGGAATTATCGGCCTTGCAATGGGTCTCATTCAAAAACGAGTTGGCTTTAGTGTGAAAAACGGGACGTATAATAAGGGTGATATTTCTAATTTAGCCATTACTGGGTTAATTGGTATTGTCATTGCAATTATATTTGCTGGGGCATTCGATATTATTGTGATGGGAGAACCGTTTGACAAAATTGTTATACAAGTATTAGGAGCAACAATTGCTGATGTTATTGTGTTTTTAGTTCTTGGATTGCCAATTACAATTGGTTTAGCGAAATCTAATAAGAAACATACACATTTAAAAATTGAAAAGTAGGGATGTTAACATGCAACCAATTATTTCTTTTGAACAATTCAGCTTTCAATATGAACATGCAGCACAGCCTACTGTAAAAGACATTACGTTTCATATATATCCTGGAGAAAAAGTACTAGTTGCTGGACGTAGTGGTTCAGGGAAGTCAACGTTAGCTCATTGTATGAATGGGCTAATCCCATTTTCTTATGAAGGGACTAGTACTGGTACTATTTTAATTGACGGAAAAGATCCGAGGAAAGGAAGTGTTTTTGAACAGAGTAAACAGGTTGGAACAATTTTGCAAGATCAAGATGCACAATTTATTGGTCTTACAGTAGAAGAAGATGTAGCTTTTTATTTAGAAAACGAATGTGTAAATCAAGTTGATATGAAAAAGATTGTTTCGGATTCATTAAAAAAGGTGAAGATGCATACTTTTCATAAACAAAGTCCACATGAATTATCAGGAGGGCAAAAACAAACTGTTTCTCTAGCAGGTCTGTTAACAACAAATGCTGATATATTATTGTTCGATGAACCGTTAGCAAATTTAGATCCGCTAAGCGCCATACATACAATACAACTAATTAAAGATATACATAAACAATATAATAAAACAATTGTAATTATTGAACATCGAATAGAAGAAATGTTAAACCTGGATTTAGATAAAATCATTTTAATTGATGAAGGTGAAATTGTTGCGATTGGGACACCTGAAAAGATTTTAGCGTCAAATATATTACCATCTATAGGCTTAAGAGAACCTATGTATATAGAAGTATTAAAGAGATTACATTTTGATAGTAATAATGACGTAATATACCCACTTGAAAATCTTCATAGGGAAAGTGTTAGTAGCGTAATAAATGAGTGGATGGAGAAGCAAGTTTTTTGTAAAGACACTCCTACAAAAAAAGAATTATTGAAAGTAGAGAACTTGTCATTCTCATATTCTAATAAACAAAAAGTATTAGATAATGTGAATTTCTCTATATATAAAGGGGAAATAGTAGCACTTTTAGGCCATAATGGAGCTGGAAAATCAACATTAGCTCATAGTCTTATAGGGATAAACAAAACAAAGAATGATAGGATTTTAATTGATGGAGTAAATATTAATTCTTGGTCTATTCGTAAACGCGGTGAGGTTATATCTTATGTGATGCAAAATCCTAATCATATGATTACTCAACCTACTGTTATGGAAGAGGTTTCGTTTTCATTAAAATTAAAAAAAATTTCAAAGGAAGAAATTAAGCTTAGAGCGGAAGAAGCGTTAAAAGTTTGTGGTTTGTATCCATTTCGAAATTGGCCAATTCAGGCGTTAAGTTATGGACAAAAAAAGAGATTAACGATTGCATCTGTACTAACAACAAATCCGAAACTTATCATATTAGATGAACCGACAGCGGGACAAGATTATTATCATTATAAACAATTTATGTCGTTTATTAGAAAATTAGCTGCAAAGAGAATATCGTTTATTTTGATCACACACGATATGAATCTCGCATTGGAATATACAGACAGAGCGATAGTTTTACATGAAGGGAAAATTATTGCGAATAATACCGCTTCTATTGTGTTAGGGCATCCAGAAACGTTACAAAGAGCGAATCTAAGGGAAAGTTCATTATTCAAACTAGTTAAATTTAGTGGGATTGCATATCCCGAAAGGTTTATAGAACTTTATTTTGATGTTAAGAGGAGGGAGGAAGGTGTATAGTACATATTTTCATCGCATGGATGGAGCAGTAAAATTGTTGTTATTTATTTTTTGTATGACGCTTACTTTTTTATTTTTTGATTTTCGTGTATTGCTAGTTGTATTTTTGATTGGATGTATCGGACTTTTAGTTGCCAAAATTCCATTTCGTAAAATTTTTATTGTTTTTAGTGTTATATTCACATTTAGTTTATTAAATTCTGTCATGATTTTATTTATTACACCAACCCATGGATCTGAATTAACCGAATCCTATACTTCGTTTGTGCATATTGGGTATGCAACAATTACGTATGAAACATTATTTTATGCAGCTACACTGTCATTAAAATATTTTACTTTATTACCATTCACACTTATTTTTATTTATACGACTGATTCAAGCGAATTCGTGAGTAGCTTAAGTAAATTTCGTATTCATTATAAGATTACATATGCAATAAATATTGCATTACGTTATATACCTGATATTCAGTCCGAATATAAAGTTATTAAACATGCGCAAGAGGCGAGAGGAGTAGCTTTTGAAAAAGGAGAAGCCAGTTTATGGATTCGCATGAAAAACCGTGTCTTAATTTTCTGGCCTTTAATTATTCATTCTCTAGAGAGAATCGATACGGTTTCAAACGCAATGGATTTAAGGGGATTTGGAAAGAAAGATACACGTACGTGGTTTTATACAAAGAAAGCAAAAAGTAGGGATTTCTTTGCTTTCTTTGTAGGTGTTTTTATTTTAATTGCTGCAGTATATTTAAAATTACATGTATTTCAAAACTTTTGGTATCCATTTTAAAGCACTCTCAAATGAGTGCTTTTACTTATTTTTATATAGACATGCTCAAAAAAGGGATATTTACATAATGTATAATACGAACCAGTTAAAATGATCAACTACCTATTAGTTTTCAAACCAAAAGGAGGAGAAAATATGAGTTACGGTGGTTCTTGTGGTTTTGGTGGAGGTTTCGCTTTATTAGTTGTGTTATTTATTTTGTTAATTATCGTTGGATGCAGCTGCTGGGGCGGAGGGTACTAATTTCTAATTAGTCTCCACAAATGTAAACTAAAAAAACATAAAAGATACTTATGTATCGAAACAAATAAAAAAGGAGCAATTATGCTCCTTTTTTATTTGTTCTCATATGAGTTCTGATTACATTTTGGGAATGTAATTGTCAAAGTGGTACCTTTATTAACAACGCTTCGGATTTTTAAACTACCTTGCATCGTTTCAATAATCTTAACAGCAACCATTGTACCTAAACCTGTACCTTTCGTTTTTGTACTAAAATACGGTTCGCCAAATCGATTTATTTGCTCTTGTGACAAACCAATTCCGCTATCTTCAATTCGTATTATAACTTTATTATTACTAATAGATGAGGAGATATTTAAAGTGCCACCATTAGGCATTGCTTCAATACCATTTTTTATTAAGTTTAAAAAACATTGCTGAAAGTGCTGTTTATTTCCAACTATTGTTGCCGTAGAGAAATCTTTTGTAATATGTATTGTATTCATATTACATAAAGGTAAGATCATATTAATAACTCGATTTAACTCTTGTTCTACTGAAATCTCATCTAATTTTTCTGAAGCAGGTTTGGCAAACGTTAAATAATCATCAATTATTCCTTGGGCACGATGTAATTCTTCAAGTATATGCTTAATATACTCGTCTCTTGATTCTGGAGTTAAATTTGGTGTTTTTAAAAGTTGAGTAAATCCTTTTACAACAGTTAAGGGATTTCTTACTTCGTGCGATATACTGGCAGCTAGTTGACTGACAATTTCCATTTTTTCCATTTTAATTAACTTCGATCGCATACATACTGCATCTTTTAAAACTTCATTAAAATAAACTACAAACAACATTAAAGTAGTTGGTAATATTATGAAATAAATAATGTACAAATTATTCACTTCAAAATCTGATAAAGTTAATACAATTACAGTTGTAAATATTCCTAGAAAAAATGTTAAAAACATTGTATAAGCTACTTTGATTTTTTTATTATACGTATTAAATTTTGCGGATGCGAATGCTGTAATGATAAACATTGTGCCATAAACTAGTATTGTTAACATACTAAATCCATAAAATGAAAATCTTGTAATTAATAAAATAGCAAACAATATGATACCGACAGGGAAGCCACCATAAAGTGTACCTATTATAACTGGTATTTGTCTTAAATCATGAATGCAATTTTCATCCATATAGATAGGATAGCGCATACATAAAATAAGAGGGATACTCGTACAAAGTATAATAAGTAATTTTTTATATTTCTTCAAATAGTGCCCGCTATCATATATAAAATAAAAAATAAAGATACTAATTAAAATGTAAAGAAGATTATTTAATACGTTTTGATTAATATAAACAAAGTCCATAATATTTGCCTCATTATTTTGAATTTCCTTTTCATATATATTATACATGATTATAGTAGAAACTTTATGCTTTTAATACTATAAGTTTATATCTTTTCAGCATTTACCACTTTTAGCCATTCTTCATAAAATTCTTCAATTGATGCATATCGTTCAGTTCGGTTTTCATTTACAGCGCGATACGCTATTTCATATAAATCCCTACTTGCTTCCCATTTTGTAAAGGAGCGATCTATTCCACCCCCTAAAATTACGAAAGCCATTGCACCTATATTAAATACATTTGTTTTTGCATCAATCATAGCGTTTAGCTCAAATTCTTCAGGAGACATAAAACGCGAGGAACCCCATAATCTTCCCATTTTATTCACAAATGGTTTTTTAGAATATAAATCAATATCACAAATTTTTGTCTCATTTGTATGAAAATCATATAAAATACTACCGTCATAAAAATCTATCGCTACATAGTTTTTCTTTTCGACATATGTATGGAAAGAAAAAATGGAATTTAAGGATTGAATTCGTTTCATAACAGGTAAATGCTTAAATTTATAAAATGGAGAGTTTGGATTATTATATTTCTCAGGAGGCGGGAAACTCCAGTGCGAATGAAGACATTCACCATCAAACCAATCGAAAATCAATACATATCCAGATTGAACTGGAAAATGTTCAATTAGTTTTATAAGCGAGTCATGCTTTAATTCCTCGTATAGGGAAACTGAATTTCTTAACCGTTTAATAGCGTCTTTCATTGTTCCTTCATATGCAATTGTTTGTGCCCCTGCGTATTTAATGAATTTCTTATGCCCATTTTTTTCTACACCAAAACTTACATTACCTGAATCTTGCTGGTCAAAAACTGCAAATACGGTTCCTAATTTCAATAACCAATCAAAATTGTGATGTTCTTTTAATTGGAATGTTATTTGATTCAACTGAATTTCAACCGGTTTAGCTTCCATAATATACCTCGCATTTATTATAATTAAGTTGTATATTTCAGTATTCGACATATTTTGTTAAAATCCTATGTTAATT
>NZ_QNUD01000066.1:0-4005 GCF_008042405.1 Bacillus sp. SH7-1 | reverse complement strand
CGTGGTTCATATGATGGGACGACACTTTTGCGTATGCAACAAATATATGAAGGAAAAGAAGTATATGGACACCAATTGACTGCTCATGTAGATAAAAAAGGTGTTATTAAAAGTGTTTCAGGTGACAGCGCACAAAATTTAGCAAAAGAAGATTTAAAGAATCCTATTAATTTATCAAAGGAAGAAGCAAAACAATATATTTATACGAAGTATGGCAAGGATATTAAATTTATTTCTGAGCCAGAAGTTAAGGAAGTTATTTTTGTTGATGAAAATCGTGGGCAGGCTAGAAATGCATATCAAGTTACATTTGCAGCTGCCACACCAAACTATGTATCTGGAACTTATTTAGTGGATGCTCATAGTGGTGATATGTTGAAAAATATGGTACAAGAATCAAGTTTAAAAGTAAGTGAAGAGCATCTTGAATCTTTAAAGGAGAGTAAAAAAAGCAATTCCATATCATTAACTGGAACAGGAAAAGATGACTTAGGTATAACTCGTTCATTGGGTATTTCTGAGCAAAGTAACGGAAAATATACACTTGCTGATTATACAAGAGGGCAAGGAATTGAGACGTATGATGTAAATTATAGAGATATTAATTTTGAAGAAAAATATTATCCTGGTATATTAGTAACTAGCACTTCAACAACGTTTAATGATCCAAAGGCGGTAAGTGCTCATTTCTTAGCAACAAAGGTATATGATTTCTATAAAGACAAATATAAGCGTAATAGTTTTGATAATAAGGGGAAAAAAGTAGTATCAGTTGTACATGCATGGCATTCAGGAGAAACAGATGATCCTAAAAATTGGGGGAATGCATTTAGTGCTAATATTAACAATGTTAGTATGCTTATATATGGTGATCCAATGGTTAGATCGTTTGACATAGCGGGCCATGAATTTACACATGCGGTTACATCTAGCGAATCTAATCTTGAATTCTTTGGTGAATCGGGGGCAATTAATGAAGCATTATCTGATATTATGGGAACGGCTATTGAGAAATATATAAATAATGGGGAATTTAATTGGACAATAGGAGAACAAAGTGGATCCGTTCTCCGTAATATGAAAAATCCATCTTCAGTCAAATTTTTTGATGGAGTACCATATCCGGATGATTATAGTAAATTTAGTGATTTAAACGGAGAAGATAATGAGGGCGTTCATTTTAACTCAAGTATTATTAATAAAGTTGCGTATTTAATTGCACAAGGCGGCACTCATAACGGTGTAACTGTAAATGGTATTGGTGAAGATAAAATGTTTGATATTTTCTATTATGCAAATACTGATGAATTGAATATGACTTCTAATTTCTCTGAATTAAGATTAGCATGCCTTAAAGTTGCAACAAATAAATATGGAGCAAATTCAATTGAGGTTGAAGCGGTCCAAAAAGCTTTTGATGCAGCAAAAATTCAAGGAACAGTGAAAGAAGACGAAAAAACTAAGGCAAACCAAGTCCCAGAGTTAACTGTACCACTTACAATTACACTACGTGTAGGTGATACGTTTGACCCGATGAGCAATGTAAAAGCTATTGATAAAGAAGATGGTGATTTAACAAATCGAGTAGAACATAAAGGTGATGTAGATACTTCTAAACCAGGCAAATACATTGTGGATTACGCTGTCGTTGATTCTCAAGGTGGGAATGCAACGGCAACACAGATTGTAATTGTAAAGGGAAATGGAGAACCATCAGATCTAAAGCCTACATTAACAGTTCCTGTTGCAGCGACAATTACTGTAGGAGATTCATTCGATCCAATGGCAAAAGTAAAAGCTATTGATAAAGAAGACGGCGATCTTACTTCTAAAGTAAAAGTTGAGGGTGAAGTAGATACCTCTAAAGCCGGTACTTACATATTAACGTATACAGTTACAGATTCTAAAGGTCATGAAGGAATTGCGAAACAAACTGTAACGGTCAAAGGTAGAGAAGAAGTTAAGAATGAAATACCAATACTAAAAGTACCTGCTACAACTACAATTACTAAGGAAGAAAAATTTGACCCAATGGTAGGAGTATCAGCTACTGATAAAGAGGATGGTGACCTTACCTCTAAAGTAACGTATGAAGGAACTATAGATACCTCTAAACCTGGTACTTTCGAAATAATATATAGTGTCAGAGATTCCTTAGGTAATGAAGTGCATTCAATACAAAAAGTATTTGTAAAAGATAATGACACTGGAAAAGCTAATGGCCTTGCTAATAACAGTAATATCCCGAACAACAGTAATTCTGATAAAAATGAATCTACATATAAAGAGCTTCCCAACACGGGGGCTAGTCCAACTAACAGTACAACAATAGGCTTATGGATGGTTATTGTAGGTACAGTACTCACTTTGGCTCGTAAATTTAGAAAGATACAAAAATAATAGTAGGGATTATTTCTCACACAATAATTATTAGATGGATTTTTTACTTAATAATATTTTAGTATTTAAGTGGTGTATTTGGCTTTTATAAAACTTTGCGCTTGGATGCTATTGTGTCTAAAGAACTACATTACATAAAAAACACGTTACTATTCTCATTAAAATAAAAGAATAGTAACGTGTTTTTTTGATTTATAAATAGCCTAAACCCAAAAGGTCATGAATGTGGGACTTATTCTAAACTTCTATTGATAAGTTACTAAAAACACTTTGTTTTAATCGAAATTTCACTCTAAATGACAACATGAGATTGTCGGTATTTACCAGGTGTTTCATTGGTGAATTTTTTGAAGATTTTAGTGAAATAGCTTTGGTCACTAAAATTAAGCGAAGCACATATGTCTGATAAGGGATAGGTTGTGAAAGTTAATAATTTCTTCGCTTCTTCAATTCGTTCACGTTGAATGTACTCAATTAATGATATACCGACTTCTTTTTTGAATAATATAGATAAATAATCTGAATTCAAATTTGCAAATTTAGCAATTTGTTTAACAGATATTTGATTGTAAATATTTTTGAAAATGTAGTTTTTGCAAATAGCAATAGTCTTTGAATGTTGCTGTACTTTTTGTGCTTTTACACAGTCTGCAAAAGCACAGAAAACATTTCTTAATAAATCCCAAATGGATTCTGTGTCTTTTAAATCTTCTGTCTTTAGGATGTATAGATCGTAAATCTTGTAAGCAATCCCGGAAGGAAGCCCTCCTTTTATAGCATATCTAGTAGCAAGCGTGATGGATGAAATACAAATGTTTTTATGACGTCTTAATTGATGGAATGAAGATAAAGATGAAAGAGTCTGTTGTTGGAATTCGTAATAATATTTGAGTACGGTTTCCTTATCCCCGTTTTCTATAGCTGCAAGTAGTTGTTGCTCTATATACAAGTTATGACAAATAGATTCGTCTTTTTGCATTGAAAAATATATATCTTCGTTTAAGATTCTGCTATGACTTATATGAAATGAGTCACTGTTATTTAAAAAGGTACTTACATCTAAATTTTTTTTATAGAGAATATTATAGAATAATATTGCTATATTTACAAAGAAATTTTGATCTTTCATTGACAATGAAAAATAATGGTTAATTGTTTTTTTATAATTAGCAATAAAATTAAGGTTACTATCCGTTTTACTTGTAGAAAAATTCACATGTGTTATGGGCCCCATAATAACAGTACCGTTCACCATATAATCGCTCTTTATGTAAATTAAAATAAATTGCCCTAAATGTTGGTGAGTTCTGAAGATAGGGAAATTATATAAATCATTTTTCTGTAAAAGCACATGTAACTGCTCTATGTTTGATGCATACCACGAATGTGAATCATTTTTTGATGTAAACTCTATAAGAATATTTTTGTTACAATCTAAAAAACAAACTGGAATTTTAAAAGATTGGAAAAACATATTACAAATGTACTCTATCTCGACTAGACTGAGATTTTTAGTCATATTCTTCCCCCTTACAGTTGTGCGTAATAGTTGAATGATTACATATTCCTTTTTTCAAAAGTAGAAACGGAAAACTTTATCTATAA
>NZ_QNUD01000065.1:0-5368 GCF_008042405.1 Bacillus sp. SH7-1 | reverse complement strand
CTAGTTTTGAAGGAATATACCTTCAATAGTTTGGTGATGATGGCAGAGAGGTCACACCCGTTCCCATACCGAACACGGAAGTTAAGCTCTCTAGCGCCGATGGTAGTTGGGACCTTGTCCCTGTGAGAGTAGGACGTCGCCAAGCAACTAAAAACACAAGTCTTTTGACTTGTGTTTTTTCGTGTTTAGTAAACAATATTATACTGTTTCAATTATAGACGAACGTTGTATTCTGATGTCTTAATGATGGAGATAAGTTCATCCTACGCATTGAATATAAAACCATAATTGTTATTTGGCGATATTGGTTTAGTTTCTAATTCATAATAAATGTGATTGGGACATAGTGCTGCTTTTAACGCATCAATTACTAGCTGTGCAAGATAATGAGGAGAATCACTAAATTGCTATGCTGTAACAGATCCTAGTTTTTTACGGTTTCCCCAATAAGTATCCCAGTTATCTCACTTTAATAAATAGTTTAGTCTCTTTATAATCCTTGGGGAAGACCCTTATATGCTATGTCTTTGTACGCATTTGAAACTTGCATCTGTGTGTCGCGAATTAAGAAAGATAGTATGTGTGGAATGGATATGGTTTATAAAAATGTTCGGTCCCTATACAGCATTGGCCAGTAGACATCCAGATTAATAGAGGGATGTTTAATTTTTAAATTGTGCTGTACGGTAAAGGCTATAATTGCTTGAAGAATATTCGGGGATGTATTGCCACTGTGCTATATTCAAGTAAAACATACTAGAGGTGAAATGGATAAAAAACCGATATTTCAACTTGAATATCGGTTTAATAATATGTGACTTATATGAATCTATAGCAATACGAAAAGTGTAAATAAGATAGCTAACAAAATTCGATAGTATGCAAAAGGTTTTAAACCTATCTTCTCTAAAAGCTTCAGAAAAGTTACTACCGCTAGCATTGCTACTATAAAAGAGGTAATGAACCCTACTGCAAACATAGGGATGTCATCGACACTTAAATACTTCCAGCTTTTTAGTAAGTCTAAGCCTGTAGCTCCAACCATTACAGGAAGAGCTATTAGAAAAGAGAACTCAGATGCAGTCTTATAATTTACTTTTGCTAATAGACCTCCAGAGATAGTGGAGCCAGCTCTAGAGAAGCCAGGGTATACTGCTAAACATTGAAATAATCCAATTGTTAATGCTTGACGGTATGTTAAATCGTCCAGTGAATAGGCGGTTGCATCTTTCTTTTTTACTTCTGCAAAGATCATAAGAATCGCCCCTGCTACAAGTCCAATCACAACAGTGTATGGCTGGAATAAGTATGTTTTAATGACATCATGTAGTAGTAAACCAGCAACTACGGCTGGAAATACACCAAGAAATACATGGAAAGCGTTGAACTTTTTCTCTTTCCGCAGAAGAGGTTTAATATTACATAAAGAAACGAGACGTTTATGATATAAAATTGCAATAGCTAAAATTGCCCCTAGCTGAATAACAATTTCAAACGTTTTCGCTCTTTCTCCTTCGAATCCTAATAAATGTCCGACTAATATAAGGTGGCCAGTAGAAGAGATAGGTAAAAATTCAGCTAACCCCTCTACGATACCGAGTATAAAGGCAATAATAATATCGCTCATAGTTTCACTCCTATAAATTAATGAATGTCTACTCTCTTAAAATAGAATAGTGTTGCAATAAATCCGAAAACCGTTGTTGCTGCAATGATGATATAAGAATACTCTGGTGGATATGTGGATTGTAATTCGTTATTTGCAATATCTAAAGTGGCAGTCCACGGAAATAAACCTTTATGTTTGGAATTTACGAGCATAAGATTAGTCATTGTAATAATGACTGTTAATATAATAGGCGGTACATAGCTCTTCATTACAAGAGTTAATAGCACAATAGGTGAAGACAATAGAAAGAGAAATCCACCACAGGTTAAAAATTTTAGGAAAGAACCTAAAAGTAAAGCAGTGTTAAAACCAGGGAAGTTCCCCAATAGCCCTAATATTAAAGTAAGCGACCAAGCAACTAAGGTTAGCATCACGATCCAAAGGAAAAGAATGATGAACTTACTTATAATGAAGCTAATGCGTGACACGGGGATAGTTAGTAAATTTTTTAATGTATCTTCTGCATATTCACGGGTAAACAAATAAGCAACTACTACTCCATATAAGGGGAAACCTATAACTAAAGTAGTGTATAAGTTAACGTCAGTGAATAATTGATGGAACCAAATAGTCGGAGTTGGCTGTTTTGTTTTTATATGTATATAAGAAGCTACTACGACTAAGAAAGGTGCGACACCAGCCCCAATAATACTAATTAAAAACATATTAGAGCGTTTTAGTTTTAATAGTTCTGTATAGAGTAGATTAACCAATTGTTCCACCTCCAACTAGCTTGGTGAAATAATCTTCTAATCTGTCTTCACTCATCATCATTTTTAATACTTCAATATCATTTAGAACGAACGTTCTGTTTATGTGTCCTTGTTGCCCGAAATGAGAGTAAATGCGAATATTCCCTTCATCATGTACCTCATAATCGAAAATTTGAAATTGATTTTCTAATAGCATCGCAGCCTTATTGTCATTATTCACCTGAAATTCTATGTATTTACGGTTTGCTTTGCGTAGCGTATCAAGAGAAATTTCTTCTAGTAACTTTCCTTCGTGAATAATTCCGATACGATCGACTAACTGTTCTACCTCGGCTAATATGTGACTAGAAATGAGTATCGTTATATTCCTTTCTTGAGCTAAAGAATGAATAAGTTTTCGCATTTCTTTAATACCGATGGGGTCTAGTCCGTTAGTTGGTTCATCTAATATGAGTAGTTCGGGATAATGGAGAAGGGCGCGTGCAATTCCTAAACGCTGCTTCATTCCTAAAGAATACTTTCCTACTAACTTTTTTGTTTCATGTTGCAAGCCTACTATTTCTAACGCTTCTTCAATAGCATTCTTTTTGTGAATCCCAATTATCTTTGCATTAATTAATAGGTTTTCTTTTGCAGTTAAGTTTTCATAAAACCCTGGAACTTCAACGATAGAACCAATTCTACTTAAAATATCTTTTTGATTTTGAAATAAGTCCTCTCCGAATATTTCGATAGTTCCACTTGTAGGCTTTATAAGACTGAGTAGCATACGAATGGTTGTTGTTTTACCAGCACCGTTACGTCCTATGAATCCATAAATCTCTCCCCGTTGAACGTTAATATTTAGATTATCTACGGATTTTTGATTGCCATATACTTTAGTAAGATTAGTCGTTTTTATAATTGTATTTATAGGAGACACCTACTTTCTATAAGTTCTTACTTACATGATAAAAAGGAAGGCTTAACTGCATATTAATCATTTCTTAACTATTTCTTAAAAGTATTGTGTTTTGGAATGGAAAAGCCAAAAGTGGTTCGTTCCCATGGACTACTTTCAACCCATATATGCCCACCATTCCTCTCAACGAGCGCTTTAGAAATAGAAAGCCCGAGACCGCTACCACCAAACGAGGAGTTTCTTGATTGGTCGCTTCGGTACATTCGCTCAAATACGTTTTGTAGATCATGTTTTGGAATGCCAGGGCCCTTGTCCCAAATAAGAAGTTCATATTCTGTATTGGTTTCTAGTAGTTCGACTCCTATTGTTTTCCCATCCCTTCCGTAATGAATGGCATTTTTCATTAAATTACCCATAATCCGCATAAGGCTTAGATGATCTGCGATGATAGGGCAAGTAGATTCTGGTATGAGAACTTGCAGTTTAATATTATGTTTTGATAGTTCAGGTAAAAACTCGATCAAAACTTCTCTGGTAACTTCAGAAAAGTCGAGTTTTTCTTCTTTTAGTGGAAATTCATTAGCATCTAGCTTTGCCATATTGAATATCTCATCAACTAGGTGCTTTAAGTTATTTGATTTCATATAAAGTATTTTAAGATATTCTTGCTTTTCTACTTCAGAAGCAGCAACCCCATCTTTTAAGGCATCGATATAGCCAATAATGGAGGTAAGTGGTGTTCGTATATCGTGCGAGATACTAGACAGAAGTTTTTTTCTAGATTCCTCAGACCTCTTTGCTTCAATCCGAACCTTTTCTAATTCAGCTATTAGTTCGTTTATTGAAAAAACGATATTATGTAATGAACGATCATTGCTTGTAAATAATCTCGTTTGTAAATTACCTTTTAGTACACGACTTAATTTAGTATCTGTTGATTTGCGATGCTGAATGAATTGTATTCTTGAAAAGAAGAGATACATTGTAATTAAGATAAGGGTAATAAATAAAGACATTTTTATCCTTGGGTTCATTTGTATGTTTAAAAGCCCGCAAATGATAAGTTGTAATGAAATAAGGAAAAGGGTTTTATCAGTCTTCAAGTTGTTCACCTACAAACTTATAACCAATTCCCCATACAGTTTGAATGAATTTTGGGTTGGAAGGATCGACTTCTATTTTCTTTCTAAGTTTTCGAATATGTACCATAACGGTATTGTCATCTTCTATATAATTATCGTCCCACACATTTCGGAAGAGCTGTGTTTTTGTAAATACTTGCCCTGGATTTGAAGTGAAGAATTTTAATAGTTCTAGTTCTTTTCCAGTTAAGTTAATTTCTTCTTTGTTTGTATGAACTGTATATGTATTTAAATCGATCGTTAGTCCTTTAAAAGTTAGAGTTGTTTTCTCTTGTATATTAGTGTTACTTCCAAGAACTAAAAAACGCCGCATAAGGGCTTTTACACGTGCAATGACTTCGTGAATACTGAAAGGCTTTGTAATGTAATCATCGGCACCAATGCTTAAACCTAAAATTTTATCAACTTCATGATCTTTAGCGGTTAGCATTAATATCGGTACGTTAGTTTTATCTCTAAGCTTTCTACATACTTCGATACCATCTACTTTCGGCATCATAAGGTCTAATATAACGAGGTTATAGTTGTTTTGATTAAATAATTGTAAGGCTTCATCGCCATTAATCGCAGTATCTACCATATATAATTCTCGTTCCAAATATATTTTTAATAAATTTCGGATTTCTTTATCATCGTCTGCTATAAGGATACGTATATCTTTCATATCTTCACCTGCTTCTAATAGAGTTCATTGATAGTACAACAACCCCCTAATTATATACTAGTATTTGTTAAAATAAGGTTAATAGTTTTGTTGGAGGGAAATGTCCACGCAAATTAGATTGAATATGTTTTGCAAGAATAAATTAAAGAGAAGCAGAAGGTAGTTTCCGATAATGAATTTTTGTGGGGATGTATCTAGCTAAAAGAGCATAAAAACATTTAATTAAATATCTTTATAAAAAGGTATTGACGATTGTACCTTAGAGGTGTAATATAAGAC
>NZ_QNUD01000064.1:0-1168 GCF_008042405.1 Bacillus sp. SH7-1 | reverse complement strand
AGATGGTACTACCTAGATGCTAATAACGGTGGTTCTATGAAAACAGGCTGGGTAAACGTAGAAGGAAAATATTATTATTTAGATACAGATTCAGATCCAAATAAAATTGGTGTGATGAAGACAGGTTGGCTGAAAGATAATGATAGATGGTACTACCTAGATGCCAATAACGGTGGATCTATGAAAACAGGCTGGGTAAACGTAGAAGGAAAATACTATTATTTAGATACAGATTCAGACCCAAATAAAATTGGTGTGATGAAGACAGGTTGGCTGAAAGATAATGATAGATGGTACTACCTGGATGCCAATAACGGTGGATCTATGAAAACAGGTTGGGTAAACGTAGAAGGAAAGTACTATTATTTAGATACGGATTCAGACCCAAATAAAATTGGTGTGATGAAAACGGGTTGGGTAAGGGATAATGATAAATGGTACTATCTGGATGGAAGTGCAGATGGTTCAATGAAAACAGGTTGGTTCCAAGAAAATGATCAATGGTATTACTTAGATGCTAATAACGGTGGAGCAATGGTAACAGGATGGAATAGAATGGATGGAAAAATGAATTATTTCAAGGATAATGGTCAATGGATAAATTCTCGTGAATTAACAGTAACGGCAACAGCATATACAAATGATCCAGCAGAAAATGGTTATAAGCCTGGACAACATGTATATACAAAAATGGGAGATGATTTAACTGCTAATCCTAACTTGAAAGTTATTGCAGTAGACCCGTCAGTTATTCCTCTTGGGTCAAAAGTTTACGTTGAGGGTTATGGAATAGCTGAAGCTAGAGATACTGGTGGCGCTATTAAAGGTAATAAAATAGATGTATTTATTCCTTCAAAACAGGAATCAAGTAATTGGGGAAGACAAACAGTTAAAATATATGTATTACCTAAAAACTAATTTATCAATATATCTATTTATAAATCTAGGGGGTTATTAAAATTATGAAAAAACAAATTGCAGCACTTACATTAGCAACGACTCTCGGCTTGAGCATTCAGCCAATTGTAAGTTCAGCCGAAACAGCTCAAAATATGCAAGCTACTGAACAGAGTGGTTGGGTAAAAGATGGAAATGGAACATGGTTCTACTTTGAAAATGGTGTAAAAAAAACAGGCTGGCTGAAAGATAATGATAGATGGTACTACCT
>NZ_QNUD01000063.1:0-8295 GCF_008042405.1 Bacillus sp. SH7-1 | reverse complement strand
AGTAGGACGTCGCCAAGCAACTGTAAGACGAGTCAGAATGACTCGTCTTTTTTGTATGCCTTCATACCTCTGTTAATTGCCTGTTTAACTCCTTCTAAATAGGCGAATCCATGTCTTTTATCTGGTTCTAAGTAAGTACCTTCTGCCCATTCATTCCATGCATTAATAAATAAAAACTCGCTGTTGTAAAGGGAATAGGCACGTTGGATTTGCTTACTTAAATATATCGTGAACTTCTCAGGGGTAGAACCTAAGAAGATGCTGCTATTTAAGTCTTTGCGGCGTGCGGTGTTGTCCCAGTCAACAAAGGCACCGGGAAAAGTTTTTTTCTCTGAAGGAGATCGCTTTAATATATACATCCACACTTTATCATAATCCCAAGCATTTATTTGTTTACCAGACTCATATATTGTTTTATTTATATCTGAAGAGCTATCATGAGCAATTGTATAAAAAGGCTCAAATTGAATGCTAGCATCGAATCCATTTATATTAGGAAGTGGAAAGCTGTTTAATGTTTCTACGAAGTATATACCTTTTAAACCATTTTCTGTTGCGAGTATATTCCAGTAATTAAGCATTTGCTCACAATCAGGGATATGCCCAGGACGATAAATAATAAATAGTGGTTTATCATCTATACGGATATATCTCTCATCTTGGAAAGCTTGTAATAAATACTCAAAGTGTTTTTTCCAATCCGATAACTCTCCGTAATTTTGAGGCATTAATATGTGACTATCAAGGCCATCCCAAGTTTTTGTCCACGGTTCATTTGCCCAAGAAAGGCAAAATGGAAAATCGGGTTCGCCCGTCTTAAGTACTTCATTAAAGGGTGTCTCTAATAGCCTCTTTCCTTTAAACCAGTAATGGTAATAACAAAAACCATATATGCCGTGTGCTTTGGCAATTTCTGCTTGCCATTTTCTTACGGATGGGGTGGTTAAGTCATAATAAAAATCTTGATAAGGTTCTCTAGGTTGATAATGTCCTGCAAATAAAGGTCGTGCACTTTTAGTATTTGTCCATTCAGTAAAACCTTTCCCCCACCAGCGGTCATTTTCTTTTATTTGATGAAACTGTGGTAAGTAAAAAGCAATTATTTTCAAGGTATATCCCCCTTATGTTCTTCGTAATTCAAGTGGTGGGAAGTTACTTTTGACTTTTGGGATCCAGTTTAAAGCGATGGATAGGTTATTTACTTACTACTTTGTTATGCTTCATAATGAATTCGTTTTTACAGTTTGCTCGATAGAGGAATCTTGGATGATTTAATATATATGGCTGAGATAAAATGATTTTCATTATGAAATTACGTGCATTATTATGAACGAAAATAGTTAATCTTTTTGGAGAACAAATAGGGCTTGGGGTAATCGGTTTACATCATCGAAAAAGTCCCGTAGCTTTAAATACTTTTCATAGTGATTTTTAATATAAGTTTTAGGTATAACAGTTTCTCCGTAAAAACTACTATTTCTAACGTCACCAGCTCCTGTAGGACTGTGAACAAAATTGCCACTGTCAAAATCCGAGATAGCACGATTTATATCCGGAAAAGCTTGAGATAAAGTTTTATGCCACCCGGTTTGAATTAATTCAGGATGTTCCTTGAATTGTTGACAGAAATCGAGAAAATAGCGTGCTTGTGTTGTTCCAATGAAGATTCCACCTGGACGAAGAATTCTTGAAAATTCCTTTATCCAATGTTCTGCAGTTTCTTCGGATAAATGTGAGAATACAGAATAAGCGAATATGATGTCTAATGAATTGTCGCTAATAAATTCTACAGGGGGGTGTGGATTAGCTGTTTTGTATATCCCTCTTCCTAATGTTTCATTACAAAGAGTAATCATCAAGGGATCTACATCAATACCAAGTAAATTTTCATCATGAACATCTCTGAAAAAGAAGCGTATAATTCTTCCCCATCCGCAACCAAAGTCTAAAATTTTACGTTTTTTATTCAAGGGAACGCCTAAATTTTGGGCATATGTTTTTACATGGCTATAAAACAAATATGCTTCATAAAGAGCATGTTCATAGGAAGCACCTACAAATTGTTGTTGAATTTCTTCGGGGGGGAACATAGGTACTGGGATGCCATTTATCTTTGTTTGTGAGCAACTTTGTATAAATAGATTTAGAAGTTCAACATCAGAAAGTGGGCTAACAAGGTTATCAAAATCACTTCCTAACTTAAAGTTATTCATTTGTTAACCTCCAAATTATATAGTGCCTAAAAATTATGTTCGTGTTTTTTACTAATAAAAACATGAAGAAATTCAGCATCTAATCCTAGTGATCTATCCTTTTGTAAATAAACAATTGTATACATGTTTGCATGTGTATAAATATATTTAATCATATCTTGACCCCAATCAAATGTTACTAAAGACCCATTCTCATCAATAGGATTTCCATGATAAATTGGCTCTTCCATATACTCAATTCCTTCTTTATTGATTCTTGCTCGTTGTAAAGTCTTTGGGAGTGTATGATACCAAGGGACAGTAAACACATGAGCGCCGCCAGGCTTTAATACACGTTCTATTTCTTTAAAGGCTTTGTTTGGCTCCATTACATGTTCAAAAACATCTTGAGTAATGAACAAATCAAAAGATTCATTTTGGAAAGTCATATTTTCTAAGTTCTCACATCTAATTCCTTGAAAGTATTGACCGAGAGGGTAGTTTTTAAAGTATTGAGAATATGTATAGTTTTTACAGTTTTTTATTAGTAGTTGAGTTGTAATCCCTCCAGGAGAGGATTCGTGGATATGATAGGAATCCCATTTAGGAAAAAATGTATTTAAAACATGGATTAAAGCGCGTTGCCTTGGTATAGAGTGGCATGTAGAACATAAGTAGTGATCTCTAAGCCAATCATTATGCTCGATAAATGTAGCTTCCTTCTCACAAATAACGCAGTATCCATTATTGTGCTTCAAATTACCTTCCACATGACATCACTCCTGTGTAAAAAATGCATATCGCACACACGTCACCAATCAGCTAAATCAAATTGAGTGGGTGAAAATTAGGGAACCCATAAAAGTAATATTGGTAGAAGAGAATAATTAGTGGGGAGAGAACCCACACAGTAATTAAAGTTTCACTTTATGCTATGCGATATATTTGCTTTTATTCATTGAAGAATATATAGACTTAAAATATCCCTTTCGTGTATGGATACATTTCAAAGTCCTTTGCGTATATTTCTGTAACTAAATCCATTGTTTCTTTGTCATAAAAGCTTGCGTATGTTGGAAATCGGGGAAAGGCTTCATCTGTAATACTAAGCTCTGCATAGCTTCCTGTATAAACCATCTTGTGAGCGCGATGATGACCTGAACTTGTAATTTTTGTTAGGTCGGATTTAATTAAACCGTATTCGTTTTCTATTTTGGGAATTTGTTTATTAAAATCTTCTAAAGGTATATAGCGTTGGATAAAAGCTTCTTCACCTTGGACGTATTGTTGACTAAAATGCATATCTGTTACTTGGGAATTGGAACCAAGTGTTTGAACGTAATATAAAAATTGTTTGAATGATATTCCTTGTTTACTATGCTTGTCATTATAAAAACACTTTCGGATACTATCCCATTGAGGGCTAGCATAAGGATTGTCAGCAAGTAATAAAAATGAGCTAACGGCCCTTGTATAGGGATTTCGTACGAGTTTACAAACATGTTTTTTTGATTCTAGCAGACAGCTATGTAACGCCTGTATATAATTGGGGTTATTTTTATATACCCAGAACTCATAGTAATGAATAAAATCATTGTATTTCTTTGCTTCAGGAAATAATCCAATTTGAAAGAAGAACCAATTAGCTAATGCGGTACATCCGCTTCTATGACTCCAAAATAATATAAGGGGAAAATCCTTATGGAAATGCGGGATTCGATCTTTATGTAGGGTTACATAATTTAAAAGTTCTTGATGTATATTTTTCATGAGTTTAACACTCCTTTTTTTAAGGGTATAGGAAGAGGATTTTTTATTAATCCAATATATTCATGGGAATGAGTAAATATTATGAGTGTATTTTGCTGTCATCTTAAATAAGATAACGATTCTAAAAGGGAAATGTAAAATAAAGATAATGAAAATGTATAAGGGGCATACAATTATAAGAGAAGAAATAATAGAAGTGTCCAAGTTCATTTATTTGTATTTCTAGGTGTGATAAGCAAAAATCTTATTACTAGAGAGGATATTATGGGGAAGAATAATTATTTAATAGTAGGTGGAAATAGTTTCATTGGTATTAACCTCGCATTAGGTTTATTGAAACAAGGGCAAAATGTAAAAGTATTTTCCAGGCATATAAATAATTTTCCTCAAAATATTATAAGTGAGGTTGAATTTATTAAAGGTGATTTAGCCAATGTTGAAGATATATATAAAGCTTTAGTGAATGTGGATATTATTATTTATTTAGCTGCAACGTCTAATGTAGCAACTTCAATTGAAGATGTTTTCGGAGATATGAACAGTAGCTTTTTTTTTCTTAATTTCATGGAAAGTGTTAAAACTTTTCCTATTAAAAAAATTGTATTAGCATCTTCTGGAGGCACAGTTTATGGTGAACCGGAATATTTACCTATTAATGAGGAACATCCATTAAAACCACTTTCTCCTTATGGAATAACAAAAGTGTCGCTTGAAAATTATTTGTACTTTTATAAGAAAAAATATGGAATTGACTATGTTGTATGTAGATATTCTAATCCATATGGGAAATATCAAAATCCTTTAAAGAAAGTCGGGGCAATAAATTGTTTTTTGTATCAGCATCTCAGTAATGAAAAGATTAATATATATGGGAATCCACAAGAGATTATTCGAGATTATATTTATATCGATGATTTAGTGGAAGTCACTATACAACTATCGCAATTAAATAACTTGAAATCTTGTGTGTATAATATAGGGAGCGGCAAGGGGCTCTCTTTAAAACGAATTATAGTAGAATTGGAGAAATTAACGGAAAGAAAAGTGGACTTTATCTGCTATAAACAAAAGCAAGAAAATGTTCAAAAAATCATTTTAAATATAGATAGAGTAAGACGAGATTGTAATTGGGAACCGAAAATAGATTTCAAAAGTGGAATTAGGTTAAATAAGCTATGGATTGAAGAGTTCTTATATAGTAAAAAATAATAAGCCATGCCCTACTTCTGTATAAGTAGAGCGTGGTTTATTATTTTATTTCTTTTTTTATTACCCAAAGGTCTTGATGTTCCCACCAAAAACCTTCAGTGTATTTTTGGATGATAGGATTATAAGGTAATAATTTAATTTTGCCACATACGTAAGAGGGGCTAACGATCGTTTGCCCGTATTGATGCACATCTAAATCCAGTTGTTCACTAGAGGGGAGAAACCAATAACCCTGTTTATTTAAATCTGGAAAGCCGAAGTACTTTTTACTTTGATATCCATGGGTTGTGAAAATGAATAATCCGCCAGGGGAAACAGCATTATACAATGTTTGAAGCCAACGAAACCAAGTTGTATCAGGCATATGAGAAAAAAAGGATAGACAAAAAACGATATCATACGTAGACGATAATTTTACTTGTTCAGGTTCAGGATGAGATAAGATAGAAGAAGTATGTAATGTGCGTTCAATAAAAGTAATAGCTTCTTCATGTATATCACAGGTAGTTATATGTAAGTTCGTTTGTAGGTGTAATAAATGACGTGTTACGCAGCCATATCCGGATGCGAATTCTAATAATTCAATTGGAGTGTCTACAGGAGGATAAAAGGAAGTAATTAAATCTAAGAGTGTTTCTGCTGATTTTCTTCCATCTTTAAAATAATAATCTATCGCTTCTTTTTTAGATGGAAAGACTGGATTCGTGACAAGGAATTGAAAGATATGATCCTCTGGGTGGATACTTGCATTTACATTGTAGTTGTGTGCAATTTGAGAAATCAAACCTTTATTTGCCTCTATAAATTCTTTCAAAGCGTAACCCCCTTAAATAATAGTAATGTCTTATAAGAGATACGGATGGTAAAGAAAATATATAATTAAACCTTCAAATATGCCTTAAGGTACTTTCTATATGCATACATTTTCTTTTTTGAAATGTCGTCGATAGTAAAGGCGTCTGTAATGAAATTCTGCATTTGTATAACTTCACTGTAATGGGAATATGAATATTCTGTTTTCGTTACACTATTTGTATGTCGTCTATGATAGTTTAGAGGTTTTGGATTGAAATAAATGTTCCCCTCTTTAAGAATAGAAACATAGAAAAACCAATCACCAGCTACTTTAAACTTTTCCAATTGTTTTGCTGTTGTTTTTATATCTATGTTTTTAAAAACCACGCTTGAGACATTAGGTATGGTGTTTTTGATAAGTAACGTATCTTGTATTTCATCTATCCCTTTTCGGACATAAGAACTCTGCCATTTCTCCTTATCAATATCATTGGTGTAATCCAAATAATGATTAGCCAAGGTATTTCCTTGTTCATCTATTTGTTTTGATTGTGTGTAGCTTAGGGCAACATCACTATCTATATGAAACCCTTGTATTACTTCTTCTAAAAATGTCTGATCACATAAGTCATCGGCCTCAGCAATCCAAATATAATCACCGGTTGCTGCAGAGATACCTTTTATCCATTGTTTAAATACAGAACCAGAGTTTTTATCATTAATAATCTGCTGAACTTTCAGGTGGTGTTTATTTTCGTTTGAGAGCAGCTTTTCAAATATAGATACGCTATTGTCAGTAGAGGCATCGTCTAGGAAAATTAGTTCGTAAAGGGGATAGGTTTGATTTAATATTGATTTAACTCGTTCGGGTAAGTATTTTTCGTAATTATAGTTCGGTATAATGACGCTTATTTTTTTATAATCATGCTCAAGCAAGTTTAATAATTGATAAACGTAATGAAGAAAGTTGAAATCTTTTTCAATAAGTTCTTGGCCAAAGGTCCCTTTTTGTAATCGTAAATCCTCATCCCCGATAAATTCATATATTCTTTCCAGCATCATCGGTAAGTTTAAATAGTCTACTAATGCGCCGGTTTTTTCCGTAACAACATCTTCAAAACCTCCAGCGTTTTTAAACCCTATAACAGGGACTTTTGTATCTAATGCTTCTAAAACCACGTTTGGGAAAGGATCTTCTCTTGAAGTTAATAAATATAAATCAGCACCAGCGTTATATAAACCGATATCTGGAGTAGGCTCCACTAATGTGAAATGTTCTGTATATCTAGGTGATAGCGTGTTTAAAAAGCGAACATCCGCTCTCCCAACCCAGATGAAATGAATATTTCTATGAATCTTTCTTACTGAGTAAGCAATAAGTGAGAATAAATCTATCCCTTTTCGATGATCAGCGAAACCTACCCCCAAAATGATTTTGCTATCTAGAGGCAGGTTGTGTTTTTTTCTTAATTCGTTTCTCGCTTTTGTAATATTGTTCTTATAAGGGTTGTGGTTAAACAAACCTTGAGGGAGGATGTGGCACTTTTGATGGTCTAATTGAGTGATTGTACGGAATTTTTCATACACGTATTGTGAAGGGAAGATAATTTTGTGAGCAGACTTGGCAATGTTTCTCGCTTTTCCCTCAGCAGAGTACTGTTGTATTAAATGCGGCAATTCATGTATTAATGAAATAACTTTTATATTATGTTTAGCTAGTAATGCAACTATATCACCACTTATGACAGTACTACATATGGCGACGGTATAGTCTTGTGATAATAACTTCTTTATTAATAATTCGACCGTTTCTTTCGTTGGGTAGTTTTCCTCTAAGCAATAAACAGGGCCATACTTTTGAAAATCGTGGATTAAGATGCCAGTTCCAATAGAAATAATTGCGACGGAGTAATGAAAGTTTTCTTTAAGAGCTTTAATAGTATGTAAAGAAAGCAGCTGTGCTCCGTGGAAATGGGCATCATGGGATACATAAATGATTTTCTTATTAACATGCATTTCATAACGCCTCCTAAGTTAATTAGATTTTTAGTAAATATATGGTGTATTTATCATTCCTCGAGAGAAGTGGTAGGAGATAATTGTGAATGTAATCGAAATAAAAAAGCTACTTTTAATATATATTTGTTTGGCTTGATATTCATTCTTTAGAAAGTATAAACTGTCGATTATGAAAGTGACTGCACTAGTTTATTACTCTCTAGGAACGGAGTATAAAAATACCCTTTATAATTTATAAAATAAAAAGGATAAAAGCTATTGACGATTAGAGTATAGAGGTGTAATATAGAACAAGTCGCCGATGCAATAA
>NZ_QNUD01000062.1:0-30807 GCF_008042405.1 Bacillus sp. SH7-1 | reverse complement strand
CGTTACTTTTTCGTTCATGTCTATTTGTTAACTTATTATAGTTATCAATTTTTTAAAAAGCAAGCCTATTTTTACTAACTATTTTCAAGAAATTTTTTTATTATATTTCACAATAGCATTATGCAACTACCACTTAATTTACCTATTTTGTTATTTCTCCAGTTTGTAAATCAACGGTTCATATATAAATATCCCATTCTAAAACACGTACATATCCACCCCACAAAATTATATCAATAAAATTTTTAATACAATCTTTTTGTATAACTTTCTTCTAAAGAACGTGCAACATCTTCTTCTGAAGTATTCACTTTCGCATGCTCCAGCAACATTTTTGCTGCTGAAGGTAACGCTTTTTTATTTAACCAAGATTCCGGATCCCACATCTTAGAACGAATAAAAGCTTTTGCACAATGAATATAACACTCTTCTATTTCAACAACAATTCCAAGTAGCGGATTACGTCCATTCACCTGCATTTCTTGCAAAATTTCTTCGTCGTTTGTTATATACGCTCGGCCATTTATTCTGAGTGTCTCCCCAAGACCTGGAATAAAAAAGATTAATCCTATACGTGGATTGGAAATAATATTCAAAATGGAGTCTATACGACGATTGCCTGGTCTTTCTGGAATGATAATTTTATTATGATTTAATACGTATACAAATCCAGGTGTATCTCCTCTCGGCGAAGCATCACACTCTCCTAATTTATTTGCCGTAGATAATACTAGAAAAGGAGATTTAGACAGAAAGCCTACGCAATGGTGGTCTAATGATGAAATAACTTTTTTTAAAGCTCGTTCACTTGGTTGCCCCAATATTTCCCGTAAATCCTTCTCTGTTGAAATAATCGATTTTATTTCCTTACCCTCTATTCCCACTAATAACGACCCTTTTTCTTTATTTTCCCAAAATTCAATACGAATATTGTATAATAAAATTTGCAGAAAGGGGAATTTAAATGGCAGAGTGGTTAACTATATTTGATACTGAAAGAAACATACTTGGGAAGAAATTACGTGATGAAGTGCATCGTGACGGTGATTGGCACGAAACATTTCATTGTTGGTTTGTAGAAAAAGATGCTGAAGATATGTTTTTATATTTCCAATTACGCTCTAAAAATAAGAAAGAAGCTCCACTTATATGGGATATTACTTCAGCTGGACATATTATGCATGATGAAGATGTACAAATTGGTGGTCTTCGTGAAATTGAAGAAGAATTAGGACTTTTCTTTCAAACTACTGATTTAGCATACAAAGGAATCTTTACAATAGATTATGAAATTTCAAATCTTACGGATCGCGAGTTTTGTCATATGTATTTTCACAATGTCATCCAGCCACTTCCATTCGCACCAGGTGAAGAAGTAGACGATGTGATGAAAATACATGCAACTTCTTTTCTACAACTATTAAAAAGAGAGATTTCATCCTTTACAGCTATTTCTGTTTTAAACAATAAACCGATAACGATAACATTTGAAGATATTTATCCATATGATCTTGCGTACTATGAATTTGTTGTTGAACAAGGAAAAGAACTACTAAAAAATAATAGTTTGTAAATATAATAGGACTCCTATCTATCATTGACTGAGAGTCCTATTTTCCTTATCATCATTGTTCAAGTCTCTTTAATCTCTTCTCTACTCGTATAAATAAGCGAATGATTAACAATACCATGACGACCATAATCACTGCTGTTGTATGGGGATATCTAAACAGTATACTAATAAAACTTCCTATTAACATCATGATGAAACCATTTTGTTTCATCATTTCTGCACTGTACCTATTACCCGCGTCCCATAGTTCCTTATTTTTCATAGATCGTTTCGTACGGTAACCATATGCAGCGTTAATATCCGTTGGTGGATTTTTTTGAAGGATAAGTGCAGCAAGTAAAAATATAACACCAATCAATATACTCATTCCTATGTTTACTAATGCATAGATCAATTATATCCCCCCTAACTTACACTCTCATTATACGATACAACCCTATTTTTTCCAATTTATAGCACATTCACTTTCTTTCTTTCGATGTCTGAAACATGCTTGGAAGTGTTACAAAACGTGCTCCTTTCGTTTTTAACTGCGGAATAATTTTGTCTAGCGCCTCTACAGATCCTTGCAAATGCCCGCCTGGAGTTGAATGCTGTAGTATGACACTACCAGGAAATGAGTTCCCTAACACATTATTTGTAATCGTATCAGCACTTACACCTTTCCAATCAACCGTATCAACACTCCACTGTACAATCATAAAATTTTGCTCTGTTGCCCACTTCAATTGATTTTCAAGTATTTCACCATACGGCGGACGAATAAACTTTGGTGCATAACCAGCTAAACGATTTAATATTTCTTCTGTTTTTATTATTTGATTACGGTACTCAGCGTCATTTACTTTCGCTAAATTTGGATGGCTATACGTATGATTGCCAATTACATGCCCTTCATTCGCAATACGCTTTACTACATTCGGAAACTTTTCTGCGTTTTCACCAAGCAGGAAAAAAGTAGCTTTTACATTATGTTGTTTTAACTTATCTAATATTTTTGGCGTAAATTCTAAATCCGGTCCATCATCAAATGTAAGAGCGACTTCCGCTTTATTGTACGGTCCTGAAAATGCGTACGCATATTTTTCAACCCATGAAAATGGTGTCCACGATCCACGCTCATCTGCTTTTATTTGTACTTCATAGCTTTGAGGGATATATGCGTATGGCAATGCGCTTATATAGTCTCCATAATAAAATGAGTTATATGGCATATACGCATACGAAACATCTCGTTCTAGTCCCCATTGATATGGAGCAAACATTTCTGGCGAATAAAAATAATACATGATAAAAAACCTCCCTAAATTTTCATATGTGATTCCTCTGCACTTTGTTAGAGAAATTGTTATTCATAAACAAAAATAAGACTGTCCTTAATTAAGACAGTCTTACTGCTTACTATTATTAATAAATCGATGTACTATCTTTTGGCAAAGCTTTCACATGTTTTAAATAGTTCGTCACTTTATCATCATCATCTTGCGGATATCGATATCCATATGTGTTAGCAATTTCATTCGCCACTTCCCTAAATAAATCACCCATAACAAAGAATGACTCCCATATGTTCTCATATTCTGCATTAGAAAATGTCCTTTTAAATTGTATCCACATATCTTTTTCAAAATACTGTTCGAAATGCTTTCCAAACTTCCCTGTATTAACTGCAAAGTCTGTTTTCATACCAATATGCCATTCTAGCATTACGATTAACATATCTCGCACTGGGCCATCAAGCATCCCTTTCACATAAGAAAGTTCTTCTCTCCATAATCCTTTTGCCACATTGGTACTACACCACCAAAACTCATTACAGCAATCTAAAAACTCTTTTTCTGTAGGCTTTTTTATTAAGTAATCTTTATCGCTTGCTGGCGGGAATTCCTCCATACAATTATCTTTATCGAGAAGCAATTTACTTAAACTATCTTGTCCAACGAACTTTTTTATTAAATCGACCGGAACTAATGTTAAATCGATCCGATTCCCATCCATGAACTGCATTAAATACGGAAACTTTCCGTCTCCATCTGGTGGAACTAATGACATTTCTTCCGGCATTTGTACAATCTTTATTTCTCCAAATCTACGTATCCAATTATGATTAGATGTAAAAGATTGTATTTCATTTACAACATACATAATATCATAGTCTTGAAAAAAATCTTTTTTCACATTCGGATTTACACGTGATCCATTCATAATGACTGCTCGGATTCTTTCATCCTCTTTTGCTGTATTAATAATTAAGTCTAGCATTTCTTTTTCAGTTCTCATTTACTCACAACCTCCAATTTTTTATATAAAATATAGTAATATGTATATAGGAGGTCCACGAGCTAACTGCGTTGTATACGATACATGTTATAATTTTTCAAACATCTTTTTCATTCTATTTATCTCCTTTCGTTATTCTTTTACGAAAATGTAGAATCTTTCGGTATTAATACATCACTCACATATTGATCAACAACCGTCCATTTCTCAATCATACTCATGAAAATACCAGCCCTTCAATTTTTCAATGCTTTTCTACTATTCACTTTTGATTATAACGAAAATTCTGTCTTATATACAAAAAATAAAGAAGGGATATCCATTCCATTACAGAATAGATATCCCTTCTTTGCTTATAATTTTAGCCCTTACGGATTAGTAGACCAAAGTCCAGCTGATTTAATAAATGTACGTTTATTTAATTTCAGCTGCGCTACGATAAACTCTGCAATATCTTCTGCTTGCATTACTTTATCCGGATTTCCATCAGTTAATCCTAAATCTACAGCCATATCAGTTGCTACTGTACTTGGAGTTAAAGCAGTTACACGAATGTTATGTTTACGAACTTCCATCGCTAACGATTCAGTTAAACCAAGAACACCAAATTTAGAAGCACTATATGCACTTGTTACAGGTGCACCTTTTTGTCCTGCTGTAGATGAAATATTAATAATATCACCAGATTGTTGCTCAATCATGCTTGGTAAAGCTGCACGAGTTGCATAGTATACACCCATTAAGTTTACTTGAATGATTTTTTCCCAATCAGCAACGTCTAATTCTAAAAACTTACCAAATTTAGAAATACCAGCGTTATTAATTAAAATATCGATAGATCCTAAACCGTTTTTTAACGTCTCAATTGCAGTAGTCACTTCCTCATATGAAGATACATCGGCAGTCGCAATAACAGCTTTTACGCCTTCTGCTTCTACTTCTTTCGCTACAGCTTTTAAGTTTTCTTCTGAACGAGCTAATAGACCTACATTTACGCCTTCTTTCGCTAATGCAATCGCTACAGCACGACCAATCCCTCTACCTGCCCCTGTAATTAAAGCATTTTTACCTTGTAATAATTCTGCCAAGTATAACACTCCTTAATCGTCTCAGTTGTTTATTATTATATTAAAAGTGTAACTATATTTATGTAAAAAGGCAATGATGCACTTTCATGTGCGTAGGTTACTTGTAGGTAACTATAGAAAGTTTTTATTTATCCCGTATTAACGGGCAGTAAGACCCCCCCTCAAAATTCAATGGAAGCAAAGAAGCTAGGTGGGGGATCAACCGCCCGTAAAAAAAACCGATTGGTTCAACTAATAATCAGTGGGGGATGAACAAGACCCCCACTAATTAAAGTTTCACTTTATAAGTCTCATGTTTTTGCCATTATTCATGTAAAATAAAAATAAATCTACCATAGGAGAGGATATGTGTATGAAAAGAAAAAAACGGTTCTTGTCACTAACTGTAGTCGGACTATGTATCATATTTTTGGGGATATACCTTATATTTGGTAATCCTCTAAACTATAAAGTTATAGAACAAGATACCAGTGATTACCTTCATACTATAAAAGGTTATAAACAAGAAGATATACAAAGTATCACTGGAAAATATACTCCTATTTATAATATCGGTTATTATGCATCTGTTGTATATAAAGACGAACCATATTTTACATACTCTTACAAATATGATGATAGTAAAAAAATCATACAAGATAACGGGATTTTAGGACGGCATACTGAATCATTTGAGCATTTGAATTTAAACTGGTCACTGTTCGACCAATTAGTAGAAGGCATTCATACAAACTTGCAAAAAAGGGGATTAAGTGAAAATACGGATTATTCTATACGATACGTTCAATTCATTGATATAGATGATGATAAAAACGGTGCAGAAGCATACGTTGACTTTAAGAAAGATAAAGAATCTGATTACTCTTACCGTATGAATAGCGAAGGAAAAGCTTATCAATATAACTGCAGCAATGGTAAATGTATTTATAAAGAGAAATAGTGTTAGAAGATATCATCCTAACACTATTTCTCTTTATATTTAGGAATACACACAATAAATTCCTTGCGCTTGCCTTGCTTATCAATATAACTGCAGCAATGGTAAATGTATTTATAAAGAGAAATAGTGTTAGAAGATTAACACTATTTCTCTTTATATTTAGGAATACACACAATAAATTCCGTGCCCTTCCCTTCCTCACTCTCGACTTTTATTTCTCCTTGATGAAGGTCGAGTACTTTCTTTACAATCGCTAAACCTAAGCCACTTCCTCCATAAGCACGATTTCGTGAAGAATCCGCTTTATAAAAACGCTCAAAAATATGTTGTTTCTGTTCTTCTGATATCCCAATTCCCGAATCACGAATACGCACTTCCACTAATGTCCCATATTCTTTTAACTGGATAGTAATCGTGCCACCACTTGGAGTAAATTTAATACTATTATGAATTAAATTAATCCACACTTGACTCATACTTTCTTGATCGGCAGTTATATGCACTTTTTCTAAATCAAGGTCTAATTCAATTTCTTTTTCATCCCAAAGTGGTTCACTATTTAACACAATTTGCTTTAATTGTTGATCTAATCGATAGTTCACTTTTTCTGGTGTATATTCTTCCGACTCTAAAAGAGTTAGCTTCAGTAAATTTTGACTTAGTTTAGATAATCTCGTTGTTTCCGTTTCAATAATGGCAAGGTAATGCTTTCTTTTTTCCTCGGAAAAATTATGGTCTTGTAGTGCTCTAGCAAATCCTTTTATAGAAGTTAATGGTGACTGTATTTCATGAGAAACATTCGATACAAATTCCTGGCGCATTTTCTCCATCGCATTCAATTCATCTGTCATATCATTTATACTTTTTACGAGCACACCAATTTCTCCATCATATTTCTCTTCATTTCGTATTTTTACGGAGAAGTCTCCTTTTGCAATTTTTTGTATCGGTTCAATAATGGTCCAGATCATTGCCTCTCGCTTCGGTCTCATTAATATCCCGATCAATACCCAAATAAGAATAATAAATATAAAGCCGACCATATCACTAATTAGAAAAGTAACAAAAGGCGATACTTGTATTTCAAGAACATCTAATATACTAGATGCTACATAAAATGCTATAGACCAAATTATAGTGAGGAAAGAAAAAAGTGCTATTACCGCTCCAATTACTTTTAGCATCTTCAACTTACTCATTTGTTTTCTTTTTCTCATCTACTTACCTCTAAGCGATACCCTAATCCTCTTATCGTTTTAATACTAAATTTCGACTTCTCTTCTTGGAACTTCTCACGTAACCGATTAATATGAACATCTAATGTACGTTCATTTCCTTCAAAATCATATCCCCATACATCTTCAATTAATTGCTCTCTTGAACAAGTTCTCCCTGCTTTAGAACCTAAATTAAAGAGCAATTCGAATTCTTTTAATGGTAATGTAACTATTTGTTCACCGATTGTAACTTCAAATGTTTTACGATTTAACAGTACATTTCCAACTTGAATTGATTGTGACACTGTAATTTGGTAACGCTTCAGTAATGCCTTTACTCTTACTACTAATTCTATAGGGTCAAAAGGTTTTACAAGATAATCATCTGTTCCAAGGTGAAATCCTTTTACTTTTTGAGACGTTTCTCCTTTAGCAGTTAGCATCAAAATAGGGATATCATAGTATTTCCTTAATTCAAAACATACATCAAACCCATCCATATTTGGCATCATGATATCAAGAATAACCATATCGACCTTCACTTCATCTATTTTTTGAAGTGCATCTAATCCATCAATTGCCTCATATGTTTGAAAACCTTCTCGCTCTAAAAATACAGAAACGAGTTCTCTAATATGTGGATCATCGTCTACTATTAAAATGTTAGGTATCAAAGAAACCATCTCCTTTCTAATTAGCATCCTTAATAAAACTTTTAAAAATGAATAATCAGCGGAGTACAAACCCCACTGATTATTCATTTTATAATGCGCCCTCTTTAATTTTCAATTGCTGCGTTGCAAACTCACGATACATGTCATGTGTACGTAATAATTCATCGTGCGTACCACTTCCTGTAAGGTTCCCTTTTTCAATAAAGATAATTTTATCCGCATCTACAACTGTAGAAAGCCTATGTGCAATAACTAACGTTGTTCTGCCTTTCATTAAGTTATTTAATGCCTTTTGAACGACAGACTCTGATTTACTATCTAAACTTGAAGTTGCCTCATCTAACATAAGAATTTGTGGATTTCGAAGTAATGCTTGGGCAATGGCAATTCGCTGTCTTTGTCCTCCGGAAAGCTTCACACCACGTTCTCCAACTTCTGTTGCATATCCGTTCGGTAAATCATGAATAAATGCATCAACATATGCCATCGCTGCTACTTTTTCAATTTCTTCATCTGTCACTTCGCCCTCAACACCGTAACAAATATTATCACGAATCGTTCCATCGATTAACGGACTATCTTGTGAAACGTAACCAATTTGACGTCGCCATGACTGTAATGAATAGTTCGTAATTGAGTCTTTTCCTAATTTAATGGCACCGCTAGTTGGCTCATAAAAACGTTCTAATAATGAGAATAACGTCGTTTTCCCGCTACCACTTGGCCCTACAATCGCTGTTACTTTTCCTGATTCAATTGTGAAATCAATATTTTTTAAGACTTGCTCTTCTTCGTTATACTCGAAATGTACATTTTCAAGAACAATTGGTTGTTTAGCATTTGTAACTTTCACACCAGTTTCATGATCTTCTACTTCATATTCTAATATCGTATTAATTCTTTCCGTTGCACCAATTGCCTTTTGGAATTGTGTAAAGAACATAGATAATTGACTCATCGGCATGATAATTTGAACTAAATATAAAATAAACGCTACAAGTTCACCCGTTGTTAATGCACCGCTAGAAACACGCATTCCACCATACCCTACGATAATAACAAGTAATGCCATTAAAACAAACGACATAACTGGTGAAATTAACGCTTGCACTTTTCCCTCTTTCAAACCAAATTGCAATAACTTTTGTATACCTGTATTCCCTGTTTCATATTCTCTTTTTTCTGTATTTGAAGATTTCACTAAACGAATTTCTGATAATACTTGCGTTAGCACACTTGTAAAAGAAGCTGTTTCATCTTGAAGTGCTTTTGAAATCTTATACATTTTTCGTCCGAGTGGAACTAAAATTAGTACTGATAATGGGATAACCGTTAAAAGTAAAAGTGTCATTTTCCAATCTAAAACGAATAGTACAATTAATGATCCGACGATTGAAATACCACCTGTTAATAAGTTTGACAAATGCTCAGAAATTAATGTTTTCACAACTCCTGTATCATTTGTCATTCGGCTAATTGTATCGCCTGTTCTATTTTGATCATAATAAGATACTGGCAATATAAGCACCTTTTTCCACAAACGTTCTCTCAGTCCAGCTACAATCTTCTGTCCTATATAATTTAGTAAATATATAGATAATCCTGCAGCTACCGTTTGCATAATAAAGAATGCAACTAGCCCAACAATTTGTCCTGTACTAATTGACGAAAGTGAAAAATTATCTACTAATCCTTTTGTTAACATCGGAATAAATAAACTTGCTCCCGTAGAAAGCAAACTCATTAATAACGCAAAAACAAGAATACCTTTCGGAGGATTTGTATCTTGAATAAGGCGTAAAAACTGCCTCCAGCTCCCTTTTTTCTTTGTCCCATTTCTAACTTCCATACATGTTCATCTCCTCGTGTTAAACCAAACTGTTCTTTCTAAAAATAGAATACAATACAAATGTAAACTGAATGTAAACACACTTTTTCTGTTTTTACAAAATATACATACAAACGCATCTTTACAACAAGTATAAACATCTGATATTATTACCAGGTACTTAATATTATTCTATGTGAATTATAGATAACCAATTTACAATACTATATAAATCTCCCGTTATTGAAAGGAGTATCCTTTTTGCAAACAAATATACATTCCGAAAAGGAAACAATCATTTTTATTCATGGATTAGTCGGCAATCGTCGCGCCTTCAAAAAAGAGCATAAACGATTTTCCGCCTCTTACAACATTATTACTTATGACTTATTAGGTCACGGTGATGACAAAGGAGAAGCTATCGAATTTTCATTACAGCGTCTCGTGGACCAATTATTGAACTTATACGAAAAAGAAGGCATTCAAAAAGCTCATATTTGCGCTTTAAGCTACGGTTGTTATATCTCTACCATTTTTGCACAAATGCACCCAGAAAAAGTATTAAGCATTTGTCATATTGGTGGACATTATAATAATCCTTCCCTTTTATATAACGTATTTCAAAAGTTTTGGGAGAAGCGAGGAGACGATTACTCTAAATGGCTCTCTCAATACGCAAATACCATTTTTCCAAGTGGCATACTAAAAGCAAATCCGTTCGCAGTCATTTCAAGAAATATTTATTACCGTTTCGGATTGCAATTACACTCATCAATTATTGCCCAATCATTACGACACCGTTTAGAATTCGATTTAAAATCTAAATTAAAATCACTTCCCCACCCTATTCTATGGGTAATGGGCGAACATGATCATCTCTATAAATCTTGTCTTTTTGATTTAAAGTCTATTCTCCCTAACGTTTTATATAAAGAAATACCGTTAGCAGGTCATGCAGCAAACTTATTTCGCCCCAACTACTTTCATGACCTATACGCTCGATTTTTAAATGGGAAGTTACAGTAAAAACTACTACATTCCCAATCTATTCAACTATAAAAAGGCTTCCCAAGTTTCCCTGGAAAGCCTTTTCTCTATACGAAAAGTATATAAAACTACTTTTTCTTAGTATGCTTTTGTGTAACCTAACATGTGCTTGCTCCAGTAAGAGTTGCTTACAGAACTGATACGTACACCAGTTGCATCAGTTTCTGCACTAATGAACTGACCGTTTCCTAAGTAAACACCCATGTGAGAAGGACCTGATTTATAAGTATTTTGGAAGTATACTAAATCACCTGGTTGTGGATTGCTAGTTTTTGTTTTAGAGCTCCAGTATCCAGCAACTGTTTGACGAGCGCCTTTATGACCAGTTTGATTTAATACATAGTGAATGAATCCACTGCAGTCAAAACCAGCAGGTGTTGTACCAGCAGTTCTGTATGGTGAACCATTTAAAGATCTAGCGAATCCAGCGATTGAAGATGTATCTCCACCAGTTGTTGGTTGTTGTACGTCTTTACCTGGTTGTTGAACGTTATTTGTAACGTTGTTTACTCCGCCTTTTACAAACTTAACGAAGTCTGCACTTACGTAACCTGTGCGGCCGTTATGGTTAATTTTGTACCAACCATTTTCAGCGCCAGTAACGTTTAATACTGTACCGTTTGTTACACCACCGATTACAGCGTTGTATGTAGCTGGGCCTGTACGTACTTTTAAAGCACCAGTGTTAACAACATAAGAACCACCAGTTTGAACTGTAGTAGTATTGTTGTTTGTAGTTGGTTGTTGTGTTTGGTTAGATACAGCAGAACCACCTTTTGTTACGAAGTCTTTGCTTACGTATCCAGTTCCACCATTGAAGTTGATTTTAAACCAATCTTGTACTTCACCAACAACTTGTACTGTTTTACCTTTATTTACAGAGCCTAATACTGTATGAGATGTACTTGGGCCTGTACGTACGTTAAGTGAAGAAACGTTTACTGTGTAAGTACCAGTTCCTTGTTGAACAGTAGTTCCTGTTTTACCACCAGTCGTTACGAAGTCACCACTTACATAACCAGTTTGACCGTTTACAGTTACTTTGAACCAACCGTTTTCTTGTCCAATTACTTGTAGTACTTGACCTGATTTTACTTTAGAAATCACGTTATGTCCTGTACCAGCACCTGAACGAACATTTAATACATCAGCAGTTACTGTGTATTTTAAATCAGATTTTGTTTCTACAGTTTTTGTTTCAGTTACAGTCGTTTGAGTTTGTCCATTAATTTCTTTTAGCGCTTCGTTTGAAACTTGTGCTTGAGCAGAATCCATACCTGGAACTGCAACACCTACTACAGAAGCTGCTGCTAAACCTGCAATTACTTTTTTCATAAGTTGTCTTTACTTCCTTTCCCTACTATCCTCTTAAAAAAACTTCTAAACTTAATACTTTACAATATTATCAAAGTAAAATATTCATTAAGTTCCATTTTTTAGCAAGAGTTTTATTTTTCACACAGAGTTCATTTTAAATGAATGAAGTGAATTCCGTGTGAACTTCATGTGAACTTTACCATTAAACTTAATGCTTTTGCAATGATTTTTTCAAATTTCTTATGTGTCTCATCGAAAATTCGACATCTCACTCATTATCTTAATATACATTTTCTATCCACTTTAAAAAACTCTATGAATCTAATACAATGCAAAGAATGTATTTTCTAGTAAAGTTCCTTCCATGTAGCATACTCTTATCATGACAAAAAATACTTTTTTTATCAATAGTATAATATTTTTAGAAAACTATTTTTGATACTATCTATCGCTTTTAAAAGATTTGACGATTTGTAAGATTTAACTTCAAAAATCCTGTTCTAATTTGACGAAAATACACTTTCAGCTACCTACTTTTCACTACCTATGGAATTTTCAGGATATTTATATTATCATATATACAGTAGTATTTTAATCCATTCAAATTTTATTTACCCTACACTGAAACCAATCGAACTTTCACAGGTCGGTTACATTGAATTTTGAGATGGAAATCTTATTGCCCCTAAATAGTGAAATCAAAAAGGAGGTATATTTATGAAAAACATAATAGATGATCCTATAAATAAAAATATTGAACTATACTATGCTTTTTTTCAATTCGTTTCAATTATCACCTTACAAAAAGTATCAACTATTGAAACACGTAAAAATGAATTAAAAAATCAGATGAAAAATTCCTATCAAAAAAATCCTTATTACTTATAAAAGGTGAACAGGTTGTATCCCTGTTCACCTTTTATCGTTCCTACATTATTTGTAAATTTTTACACGGTTTTCTAATGGTTGGTATTCTTTTTCACCTGCAGGTACCACTGGTTTACCAAACGGCATTTGCGCAGTAAGCTTCCAGCTTTCTGGAACTTCCCATTCTTTTCTCACTTCTTCATCAATTAATGGATTGTAATGCTGCAATGTAGCACCAAATCCTTCGATTTCTAAAGCTGTCCAAATTGCAAATTGTAACATTCCTGAGGATTGCTGAGACCAAATTGGAAAGTTCTCTTTGTATAATGCAAAGTTTTCTTGCAGTTCTTCCACCACTTGACTATCTTCAAAGTATAGAACCGTTCCATAACCACTTTTAAATGCATTCATTTTTTCTTCAGTAGATGCAAAGTTATTTTCAGGTACAATTTTTCGTAACGTTTCTTTCGTAATATCCCATAACTTATCATGTTGTTCTCCTAGCAAGACGACAACGCGAGCGCTCTGAGAGTTAAAAGCTGAAGGTGTATGTTTTACAGCATGATAAATCACTTCTTGAATTTTTTCATCAGAAACTACTTGCTCTTTACTAATCGCATAGATAGATCTTCGGTCTTCAATTGCTGAGTAAAAATCTTTTGCCATCATAATTCCCTCCAATTTTCATTTGAGGCTTTTTCATATGTATACTTCACATTACGCCTCTCGAAACTTATCATTAATAAGTTTCTAACTTTATAATATCAACAAACAATACTAAACTCAAATAATAAAACTCACATATTTTACCTTTTTATTTCATAATGCTAAAAATAAAAAGGCAATTTATTGTTACTGATCATACGTAACAACAAATTGCCTTTCTTATATAATGATCTAACTCAATATTTTACTTACTTAACTAAGCCAAATGCATAAGACATTAGCTTATTTGTCTCTGTAAAACGCTTCGTTTTACCTTTCGTTCCCATTACAACTGTAATAATACGAGTATCCCCTTGTTTTGCTGTTCCCGTGAAACAATACCCTGCGCTATCTGTGAATCCTGTTTTTAATCCGTCTATTCCTTCTATATATAAAGCTTTATTATTTTTGTTTAACATATCATTTGTACTTATAACATTAATATTATTAAATGCTAACTGACTTTGACGTAAGTGAGTTACTTCTAATATTTCTGGATAATCTTTTATAAGATGATATGCCAAGTTTGCTACATCAGCAGCTGTCATCTTCGTCTCACTTCCATCAGGTTCCTGTAGTCCTGATGCATTTGCGAATTTAGCATAATCCGACATTTTTAACTGTTTCGCTTTTGCATTCATAAGTTGAACGAAATCTTTCTCCGTTTTTGCCATATGTTCCGCTAACGCCACAGCCGAATTATTTGCTGATTCAATCATTAATGCATGGAACAGATCTTTAACAGTCAATGTGTCATTCACTTGAACTGGGATTCTCGCACCTTCTGTTTGTGCCGCTTTCGCACTCATTTTCACCGGATCTTCCCAGCGAACTTTCCCATTATGTACATTTTCTAATAAAAGGTACGCTGTCATCATCTTTGACATGCTAGCTGGTGCAAAAGCTTCATTTTCATTATATTGATAAATAATATCTCCATCACTCGCATCGATAATCATAGCTGCTTTTGCATCAATTTCCGGTGGTATGTACTTTGGTGGTACTACTTTTTCAGTTAATCCTGTTTCAGGTAGTTCTGCCACTTGTAAAGGTGGTCCCTCTACACTTGCTGTACTCTTTTGAGTTCCTTGGAATAAGAACCAACATACCCCTAAAATAATAACTAATAGGATCGTTACCCTTCCCCATTTTAACTGCTTCATTTCAAAACTCCTTTAGTAACCCTTTTATACACTCACATTCAACCATAACAACTTTCCCTTAATATCGTCAAGGTAAAAAGCATATTTATTCATCTACTGCAATTATTATTTCAATGTATTTATGTTACAATAAAAACACCGAAATATAAGAATATTCAATTACAAAATCTCGCGAATAAACTATTTAAATAGAAGGGATTTATACAAATGCTACTTCCAAAATCATTAAAATACGGAGACACAATTGGGATCTACTCACCTTCTTCTCCAGTAACCTACACTTCTCCCAAAAGATTTGAACGAGCGAAATCTTACTTACAACAGAAAGGATTTCATATATTAGAAGGTTCACTAACAGGTCGATATGATTATTATCGTTCGGGTAGTATACAAGAGCGTGCTGAGGAACTGAATGCTTTAATAAGAAATCCTAATGTATCCTGTATTATGTCAACAATTGGCGGTCTAAATTCTAATTCCTTATTACCTTATATTGATTATGATGCTTTTCAAAATAACCCTAAAATAATGATTGGCTATTCAGATGCAACAGCTTTATTACTAGGAATTTATGCAAAAACAGGAATCCCTACATTTTACGGTCCGGCACTCGTTCCCTCCTTTGGAGAATTCCAGCCTTTTGTAGATGATACATACAAATATTTTGCAGAAACATTACTGCATGATCAAGCGCTTCCTTACAGCATAAAACAACCTTTATTTTGGTCAGACGAATTTATTAATTGGGAAGAGAAAACGAAAGAAAAAGAACTTAGACCAAATAATTGGATTTCCGTAACAAACGGACAAGCTACTGGACGGATAATTGGCGGCAACTTAAATACAATACAAGGAATTTTGGGTAGCTCTTTTATGCCGTGTATTCAAGAAGGAGATATTCTATTTATTGAGGATAGCTCAAAAGATGCAGCTACTATTGAAAGAAGCTTTTCATTACTTAAAATTAACGGTGTATTTGATAAAATTTCAGGTATTATTCTTGGAAAGCATGAGCAATTTGATGATTGTGGTTCAAATCGCAAACCTTACGAAATACTTTTAGAAGTACTGCAAAACCAAAGAATTCCTTTACTAGCTGACTTTGATTGCTGTCATACCCATCCGATGATCACTATACCTATAGGTGTTCAAGTGAAAATGGATGCAACTAAAAAAACAATACATATTTTAGAAAAATGGAAGATATAAAGTGAAATTTTAATCAGCCCTCACCAATTGGACTAACCGGCAAACAGCGTGATAAAAAATACTTATACCATAGGAAGAAAATATAAAAAAGCTCCGTTATTACAACCGGAGCTTTTCATTATTGCCCTAAATTTTGTATCTTATCTTTCAAATCTCGAACTTGATCTACTGTCTGCATAAGCTCAGAGTTTTTAAATTGCTCTACATCCACTTTCCCTTCTTCTATCTTTGTCATCGCCGTATCAATTAACGTATTTAGCTTTTCATTATATCCGACGATTTGCTGATGAAGATCCTTTGCTACATCAGGTGGCGTTAATTCATTGAAAGCGGGTATATCTTGTTTAATTTCACTAAGCTTCGTTTCTAATTCTTTTCGAGCTTCGCTATTATTAACGGCCTTTTCAGCTAATGCTGGTGCATCATTTGCAAACGCACTTATTTCATTTACATAGTCTGTCGCTTTTTGAGCATAATCTATGGAGTTCTTTCCTTGTTCAACTAGTGAACATCCCATCAAACCAATTGTAACTATAAATACTAATAAAATTGATTTTATTTTCATTTTAGGCTCCCTTCGTCTTTATAATTGTCTGTAAGTTTCTCTATCCTAACTTCTAGCTAAATTACTTATAACCTTTTTTCAAATAGCTATTTACCCTCTTACATGCCCGATTACTGTTACAACATCTACTTCTATATGTACGCTAATAATATCTTCAATTATATCCGTATACCCTTGTCCTATAGCTGTTCCATAGTGTAATGTAAGCCCTTTCTTTTCATACACTGACTTTGGTACTGAAAAAATAAATCTCCTCCAGTTTCTTTCATCAGCCGGTTCCATAATTAAAACAATCCCATCCTCATCAAACATATACGCTCGCCCTCCAACTTTACATTCACTATGGCTCAGTATTGCCTTGGTCAGCAAAATTTAAAACATAATAAGTTAAGATACACACTCTGCTACACCATAAAAATAAAAAACATTCATTCTTTTTGTTAAGAATGAATGTTTTTTAAAAAATCAATTTCTAACTCTAGCATCTTTCTTTGACGAGGTTTTATTTTTCTTACGGGAACTCCAGCATAAATATACCAATCTTCTAAACTCTCTTTCACCATACTCATCGCACCTACTGCCGTGCCTTCTCCTATAGTTACATTTGGAAAAATAATAGAATCAGCACCAATAATCGCATGTTTTTTTAAAATAACTTTTTCTGTTTTCACATTCCTATATTGCTTCTGGACAGTTGGCCCCATTAAAGTATTTCCACTGAAATCATCTAGTACTGCATATACGATTGTTTTAGCTGAGATATTTGCAAAGTCATGCATTTCAATCCCAACTTCCCCTCCATATAACGCTGTATACGCTGATATATGCGAATAACTTCCAATTGTGATTTTGCCACTTAAAATGCAAAAATCATCAATTCTTACATTATTACCAACTGATATAACACCTGGATTATATATACTTGCCTTTTTACTAATCAATACATTTTTCCCAACAGATAAAAATCCAATTTTCTTTAGCTCTTCTTGACTATAAAAACTATTCATCTGCCGACACCACCTTCTGTCCTAAACAGATTACAATTTGTTCTACTATTTCTTTCGTCATCCCTTCCCATAAAGGCAAACTTACTATTCGTTTTGCTATTTTATTCGTTTCTATTAAATCTGTAGACTTATAATTTCTAAAAAAAACTTGTTGATGGCATGATGGCGAAAAGTATAATCTAGCTTCTATTTTCTGTTTTTTCAATTCTTCTATTACTTGTATGTTGCGAACTTCTTCCGGACAAAGAATAGGCATAAATTGTTGAATAACTGCTTTTGTCCTTTGGAGTTTCCATCCTTTTTTCATTAATCTATTACTTTGTAACAACTGTTTATACCATTCAGAAATACGGGTGCGTTCTTTTAATTTTCCATCCCATTTTTTCATAGTTGCAATCCCAATAGCGGCTGCGTATTCAGACATTTTACAATTAAACCCCATCATCGTACATTCACGATTTGTATCAAATCCGAAATTCCCCATTTTTTTAATACGTTGTATATCTTCTTCGTTTTTACTATATATGAGCCCTCCTTCACCAATTCCAAAAGGCTTTGTTGCATGAAAGCTATATACGATCATTCCACTAAAATCTTGACCGTAATGCATCCCTCCATTCATTAATCCAAATCCCGGTGCCGCATCTACGACAACCGGAATCCCCTTCTTCTCTAATTCTTCATATTCTTCTAAGTTCATCCATGAGCCAAACGTTGCGTACGGGACAACAATCGCAACCTCTTCTTTTAATTCTTCAATCTTATCCAAAAGTACTGTTTTATCCATATACCAATCTTCTATTGAAATATCAATAAAATAAGGTTCCAATCCACACCAAATAGCCGCTAATGGAGTTGCTGGGAATGTAAAACTAGGCATGAGGGCATACTTTCCTTTTTTTCTTTTCTTAAGTTGAATGGCCGCCATTAACCCTAACGTTGCGTTTGCTACTGTTGTAACAGCTCCCCTGTTCTGAAAAAATCCCGACATAATCGTTTGTTCAAAACGTTGATTTATAGGTCCATAATTCGTATATATGTGCGATGTATCAATTTCCTTCAATTCATCCAAATACTCAATTACTGGTACAGTTGAAGCACGTAAAAAAGGAATATTCTCCATATCTATTTATTCCTTCCTATCATTTTCGGACAATATAGAGCATATCTGTTTCAGATAAGCCCAATTTCCTCGCACTTTTCATTCCTTGCCTTTCAGCTATGTTATATAATTCCACCTTAAATCCTGCATTCATTAATCGTTGAACGAATCCAGATTGATTATATATTCTCACATGATCTTCTTGACCAAAAGCTAATTTCCTCAATTGTGGTGTTACAATTAATTTATTCTCTATAATAGAATCTACATTCATTACGATTGGTACTTGAATAATTCCCCATCCATTTGGCTTTAAAACTCTATATAACTCTCGCATTGCTTTGTCATCATCAGGAACGTGTTCTAATACATGGCTACATAAAATTACATCAAACGTATTACTATCATATGTAATGCTTGTAACATCAATTTCCTTCATTAATGGATCCTTTGGTTCTATATCCCCACATACATACGTAATATTTTTATACTCGTTAAACCAATCTCTTACATTCGCTTCAGGTGCAATATGAAGCATAGTATATTTTCTACTTAACAAGTCCGTTTCCGTTTCAATGTACGCACGATACAATCTTTCACGATCCATTGAACTACAAACTGGACATATCCCTGTATCTTTATTCCACATCTCAAATTTATATTTCGGAAAATCATAATGTGCTGGCCAAGGTGAAAATTTTTCAAATTGTTGATTGCAATATTGACAATAACAAGATTCTTTCTCAAACATATGAGCAACTAGCTTGTTTAATCCTTTTTTAATCTTTTCATTATAAATTTGATCTAGTTCTCCATTTCTTACTGCATCCTTAACTATAAATCCCGCATTTTCTAAACAATAAGATAAGCTCTCTTTATAATCCCTCTCAGAACTTAAAAACCCACTATTATATGCATCTATAATTAATTCAATCCACTCTTCAATTGTCATTAAAATAAAATGCAGTTGTTTTTGATTTTGTCCACTATGTTGTCTAAAATAACTAAGAGGCTCTTTTATATAAACTACTTTCCCTTTCCTCATCATATCTAACCAAGTTGCAATGTCATTAATAGCAGAATAAGACTTCCCTTTAAAATACCCAAACTTCCCTTCAAACAAGTTCCGATTAAAGAGAACAGTTGTCGGCTCACCCACTATATTTTTTAAATTTTTCAATATGTAATTCCCTAATTCTTTTCCTTCAAAAAGTGTAGTTTCTTTCGCAATTTTCATATTCAAAGTTGAGGGTGGTAATATCTCTCCGTTCTCATCAATCAGTTCACGATAAGACGTCACAAATGCAATATTTTCTAACGTCAAAAAGTATTTCATCATTCTCTCAATCTTTTCATGATGAAATAAGTCATCATCTAATAAAAAGTTTATATAATCCCCGTTCGCAAGTTCTATACACTTATTAAAGTTTTCAGCAACTAACGGAGTTTCATTTTTAACATATGTAATACACTCATATTCACGTAAATACGGTTGAATCATAGCATTGACTTCATTATTTGTACTGTCGTCAGAAATAATAATTTCAATATTTTCATATGTTTGATTCAGAGCGCTGTTAAGCGCCAATTCCAAGTAATACGGTCTATTGTACGCAGGAATAAGTATACTTACTTTCGGTAAAGGAGAATTATTATTTATATGTTGTTTTTTCTTTTCTATGTTTATTTTCTTTTCTTTAATTTTTTGATAATAGTCTAATGTATATAATATTGATGATGGAACTATCTTTCTTGCATAATCTAGAAAATTAGTTATCGCTTTATCTAACTCTTTTTCGTTAGATAAGAAACCATATTTTTCTCCTGCTATAATACTATGTGAAAAATCTTCTAATCCATCCATCATTTTATTAGATTCATTTAACTGTTGATGTGGATGTAATCGAAAGTAACTCAGTGTCTCTGCTATATATACTGCTTTTCCTTTACTTAATAAAGATAACCATGAAGCTATATCTACGTTACAAAGATACCTCCTCTTATCAAAAATCCCATACGGTTCTTGTAAATCATTTTTACGAAATAAAACTGTTGTCGGTTCTCCAATATAATTTTTTTGATCCACAATTACCCTATTTGCTAATTCTGTTCCCTCTATAATCGTATCCTCTTCAAATAAACGGACAGTTGAATAAATATGTCGTAGTTCTTTCCCTTTTTCATCAATTACTTGACGATGGGATGTTACAAGCTTGATTTCATTATCTAAATCATTGAAAAAACACTTCATCATTTTTTCAATTTTATCCACACGAAAGATATCATCATCCATTAAAAAATTTATATACTCACCGTTCGCTTCATTAAATAACATGAGCGCATTTTCAAATTGTCCGAGAGTTGACCTGTTTTTTATATAAATAATATTTGATTGATCACATAAGTATTTTTGTAACACCTTTTCTGTTTCATCATTCGTACTATCATCTCCAACTATAATTTCTATATTAGGGTACGTTTGTTCCAGCACACTACATAACGCCTCTTCAAAGTAGCGAGGACGATTATATGTAGGAATTAATACACTTACCAACGGAAGTTGCTCTACCACCTCTTCAGTTCTTTCAATACGAGTTCTCATTTTACTCTCTCACCTCTTCGCATATTATTTATATACGCGACACAAAAATCACATTACTTTAACCGAATGGAGCCTATATACTTTTATGCAGACATGAAACGAAATATCATACTTTTCGTTCTTGAATAAACATATTTAATAACACGGACATTTTATTTGCACCTTTTTTATTCATATGATCACTATCATAAAAATCTTCATCACAAAATAATGGCGAATCAAATAAATCTATAATTTGAAAAGAATATTGAGCTTGAAAATCGTTTATGACTTTATAAAAATCTTCTTTTAATTTCTTACTACTACAATTGAAATAATGTGAAGTAACAGGGAATACAACAATTAGTGGTTTTATATCATGTTTTAAAAGTAATTCTAAATATGTTTTAAAAATCATTTTATTTTCAACTAAAGTATGAGGATATACCAATTTAGCATGTGAAGCTGCTCTTATTTTCCCGTGTTCTTCAAAAGGAATGTGAGGAGGAGTAGTATTCCATTCAGCATTTATCCAGGGCAGTATCAGTGATTCATCTTTTAGTTCGTCTAATAAAATATATTCAAAATGCAAATTAAAAATAGAAAAAATTGGTTTCGGAGTATTTAGATGTGAGAATCCATCAGTGGATAGAGGAGAATGAACGACAGTATGATGACCGTCTTGAAACAATGGATAATATACTTTGTGAATTCTATATGATTCAGATGATAACGACATGTCAAAGTAAAATGAGAAATAAGCTATTCCTATCAAACAATATTGAAAGGAATGATCGTTTGATAGAAGTTGTGATGCTATTAAATAATCATAGTATAGATCTTGCGATGGAAGTGTTAATTTTATTGACTTTTTTGAGAGGAGCTCCGTACTTATGCCACAATGTGGATAAGACAAGCCCGTCGCAAACAATTCATACGTCGGATCACTCTTTGCTTTTTTCATAGAAATGTATAGAGACATAAGATCCGGATTTATTTGATAGATAGAAATTAATTTATTCTTCCATTCATACATGTATTTTGTTAAATTAATAATTTTTGTACTTTGCACGCCCCTGTTTATCAATTCATTTGTAAGTTTTTCTGCGTCCACTCTCCAAATGACTATATATTGAAAAGAATTTTCTATTTGAACAATAGCTGAAACGTCTACAATATGAACGATTGTTTTACATTTATTTTTGTCTAATGCATTTTGAATCTTCTCCCTTGATAATTCATCACTTAAAACAATAATTTTATACTGCTCCTTCATGTATATCCCCTCCATTATATGTATAATATGAAATTCATTTTTCATTCGTAACGATCATATACATTTGCCATCCATCATTAAAAAAGAATAGAATATTCATTTCAAAACAAAAAAATAGCTCCACCATTAGGCGTAGCTATTTTTCCATTACATACTTAATAAAATTATATTCCTTTGTCTAACTCATAAAGCATACGATACTTTTCGTTTTCTTTAAGAAGTTGTTCATGACTACCTTGCATCACAATTTGTCCACGATCAAGGAATATTACTTCATCAACATGCTCCATTCCTACAAGATGGTGCGTAATCCAAATTACTGTCTTTTCTTCCGTTGCAGAAAACATTGTTTCTATTAAAGATAATTCTGTCTTTGGGTCTAAGCCGATTGTAGGTTCATCTAGTACAATGATTGGTGCTTCTTGCATTAGCGTTCTAGCAAAAGCAACCCTTTGTCTTTCCCCACCAGAAAATCTTTTTCCCATCTCATGCATTTTTGTTTGTAATCCATCTGGAAGAGAAGCAATATGCGAAGCTAATTGTGCTTTCTCTAAAGCTTTCCATATTTCTTCATCCGTAGCCTCTGGTTTGCCGATTCGCACATTATTTCCAATTGTCGTATCGAATAAATGCGGCTTTTGATTCAATACAGAAATATATTTTGATAAAAGATTCGTATGAGCATGTTCACTATTCAATAAAACTTCACCATGCAATGGGCTTAGCGCACCTGTTAACAATTTTAACAAAGTAGATTTTCCGGTTCCGCTTCTTCCTAAAATAGCGATTTTCTTTCCTGCTTTTATTTGTAATGATACGTCTTTCAATACAATTTCATTACTATCTGGATAACTATACGATACATGATTTAATTCAATGTCTATATGTTTTGGTGCAACATAATCTTTATCTCTAGGTAATTCCTTTTCATCCTGTAAAACACCATTACCTTCTATTTGATTTAGACGATGAGCAGATTCTACATATGATGGAATTCGATCGATAGCATCTGAAAGAGGAATTAACGCGTTTGTGACAGATAACGTCATTAAGACGAAAGCCGCAATAACGGTTGGAGCAATCTGTTCACTCGCCGCCTCATTTCCAGTCCATATGATCATTGAAATGACTACAATCCCTACTACTAATTGAATGATACTGTCCCGAATATGATTCCAGCGCTTCATTCTTTTTTCCGTTTTTAGCAATTGAGTATTTTGCTCTACATATTTATCAATGAATTCATCTTTTCTACCACTTGCTTGCCAATCAGATAATCCAAAAACAGCATCTGTTAGTTGTTGATACAAACGGTTTCTTCCTTGCTTTAAAGTAACATGATGTTGCTTCATTAAAAGCAAGGATACAAATGGAAGAAGAAAAACGATAATAGCTAACATACATGCTGCAATAAGTGCAAACACTACGTCAAATGCACCGATAACAAGTACGAATATGCTATATACAACTAATGCTAATATGCTAGGAAATATTGTACGTAAATATAGGTTTTGCAAATGCTCTATATCTTCGGATAATACACCTAACATATCACCCGTTTGAAATCGTGAACGGAAAAATAGCGCCTGCGGTTCTAATATCCTATATAGTTTCGTTCTCATCTTTTCTAATATGCGTAGTACGACATCGTGTCCAACTAAACGCTCTAAGTAATGAAATACCGCTTGTCCTATACTAAACGCACGTGTTGCAACGATAGGAACATATACAGCCATTACATTTTCTGGTCTAAGAGCAGATTTAGAGATTAAATAACCTGAAATGAAAAGTAGCATCGCACCTGAACTAACTCCAAGAAGACCGAGGAAAATAGTTACAGTCATTCTACCTTTATTTTGCTGTATATAAGGTTTAATCCAGTTACTCATCTCTATCCCCTCTCTTTCCTGTGAAAATGTAATGCTTCATTCTTTAAAAGTTCTTCATACGTTCCGCTTTCTATCATTTCCCCTTTATTTAAAATAAGAATATGATCCATCTGTTTCATCCAGTGAAGACGATGTGTTGCAAGAAATATTAATTTACCTTCAAACAGACGTAACATCGCTTGCTTTATTTCAAATTCAGTTTCAATATCAAGATGTGCTGTAGGTTCGTCTAATAAAATAATTGGCTTTTTACTTAAAAGTGCGCGCGCCATTGCGACACGTTGTTCTTGTCCGCCACTAAGCATACGTCCACCTTCTCCAATTCTTTCGTACATCCCATTTGGAAGTGACGTAACGAGTGAACGAAGGCCAACTTCATTAATAACTCTTTCCACTTCTTCATCGGTTGTATTTGTTTCATAGAAACAAATATTATCTTTTAATGAAAGCGGGAAAATGTAAGGTTGCTGCGGAATATAAGCAATATTCTTTTGCCATTCTTCACGAGTAGACCCGTCAATTTCCACACCATTTACGATCAGCTTTCCACCCGAAGGAGTTAAAAACCCTGCTAATACGTCAATTAACGTCGATTTCCCTGCCCCACTTTCACCAATTACACCTATAGCACCGGCACCTTTCCAAGTAAAATCAATTCCCTCTAATATAGCTTTTTCCGATTCATCATTCTTTACTTTTACATCTTGTAATTTCAAGTTACTAGAGGAATTCCATATTAGATCTACATTAGATTCTTTCTTTCTCATTTCTTTTTGTTGCTGTAAAATCTCTTCTATTTGCTCCATTGCAAGTTGTCCATCTAACGTAGCATGATAATTTGCTCCAACTTGTTTAATCGGCAAGAAATATTCCGGAGCTAAAATTAAAATCGTAAGGGCTGGTAATAGTACAATTGTCCCATCTATTAAACGTATCCCTAATCCGACCGCCACAAATGCAATTGATAAACTCGTAAAGAAATCTAATGCAAAAGAAGAAAGAAAAGCAACTCGCAAAGTACGCATCGTTGCTTTTCTATATCTTTTACTTACTTTTTCAATCTTTCCTTCGTGCTGTTTACTTTTACCTAAATACTTTAATGTTTCTAATCCTTTTAACGTATCTACAAAATGATTAGAAAGAACACGATATGTTTCATATTGGCTATCCGCCATTTTCTGCGCTGCTAATCCTAATAGGATCATAAAAATAATTACGATAGGAATCGTTACAACTAAAATGATTCCAGACTCAATATCTAGCGTAAAAACGTATAGTACAATTAACCCCGGTACGATACTACTTCTAATCATTTTAGGAATTGTTAATTCAATGTATGTTTTAAATTTCTCAATACCTTCTATCGATAAGGTAACCAAATGACCCGTTCCAGCAGTTTGAACATACCGTGGACCTAATGTAAAATACGCCTCTATTAATTGTTTTCTCAGTAGCGATCCTGTTTTTTCAGCGAAACGTTCCACTAATATTTGCGATATTCTAACTAGCATGTGACGTACTGCAAACATGATTCCAAAATAAACAGTTTCATTTAACACAGATTGCACTGTTTCTCCTTGAAATAAAAACGTAATAGCCCGCGCTAAAAACACTGTTTGCGCAATAATACTTATAGCTTCTAAAATGCTAATGAGTGTTAACACTACATATAAAACTCGGCTACCAGGATACGATGGAAGTCCTCTTTTTCTTTTCATTAGTACTCCAAATCTTTATCTGACTTAACAGGTTGTCTAAACACATAGAAACTCCATATTTGACTTCCCAAAACAAATGGCAATATAGCAATTGAAAAATACGTCATCAGTTTTAGTGCATAATCTCCCGATGCTGCATTATAAATTGTTAAATCGTATATTGACCCTAACGAGCTAATTAAGACACGTGGGAACATGCCGGCAAACACACTCGCACTTAGTAAAATAATTGTTAAACTCGTCATAACGAAAGCCCAACCATCTCTTCTTCTTTTATTTAATAATGTTGACGCACATAATGCTACAAAAGCTCCGATCGGAACCATAATCCACTCTGTACCATGACCAGTGAATATATCTGTCTTCCATAACCCTACACCGGCAAAAATAAGAAGTGCTATAATTGCAAGCGGTGCAATTTTCAACGCAGCAATACGCGCACGTTCTCTTAACTTACCAGTTGTACGTATAGTAAGGAATTGCAATCCGTGAACAATACATAACAGAAGGAACATAACTCCTCCAAGTAATGCAAATGGATGAAGTAATTGTAAGAATCCACCTACAGCATTTTTCGTCTCATCAATTGGAATACCTACCATAAAGTTAGCAATGGCAACTCCCCAAAGGATTGGTGGTAGTAAACTTCCTAAAAACATACCCCAATCCCAAAAACCTTTCCATTTATGATTGTCTATTTTTGCACGGAATTTAAAGGAAACACCTCTTATAATTAAAGCAAGAAGCATAAACACAAAAGGAATGTAAAACCCACTAAATAAAGTTGCATACCAGTGCGGGAATGCCGCGAACATAGCACCACCAGCACAAACAAGCCATACTTCATTTGCGTGCCAAAATGGACCGATTGTATTTAAATATATTCTTTTCTCTAAATCGTTTTCCCCTAAAAACCTTGAAACTATACCTACACCGAAATCGAAACCTTCAAGTACAAAGAATCCGACGAATAAAACCGCAATAATAATAAACCACAACTCATTAAGAGATAACATACTCATCCTCCTTATCAAATGGATCATGGCTTTGAGAATCCTGTTTCGCTTTCTTATTCTCATGTCCTTTAATGATACGAACGAATAAGTAAACTGTAATTCCACCTATAATTAAATATAGTGATGTGAACGAAACCAAAGAGAATAATACTTCTCCGAACGTAACATTTGGAGATACAGCATCTTCCGTTTTCATAACACCGAAAACTACCCAAGGCTGACGTCCCATTTCAGTCATAATCCATCCTACTGTATTACCGATAAACGGTAGTGAAATTGCATACACCATTAATTTTAAATACCAAGTTTTTTCAGCTAATCGATCTTTTCTTGATAAGAACCATCCGTACGCTCCTAGAAGAAGCATAAATGTTCCACTCATTACCATCGCTCTAAAACTCCAGAACATAGTGTGTACTGGTGGAATATAATCTCCAGGCCCATATTTTTCTTCATATTGCTTTTGAATTTGATTCATCCCTTCTACTTGCCCGCTAAATTTATCATATGATAATAGACTTAGCATATAAGGGATTTGAATTTCAAACGAATTTTCTTGCTTCTCTGCATCAATTTTCGCAAATACTGTAAATGGCGCTGGATCCTCACTCGTATTCCATAACGCTTCAGCTGCTGCCATTTTCATTGGGTGTGTCTTAATTAATTGTTGTGCTTGCGCATGACCGAAGAATAATACTAGCGCAGTGGTAAGTGTTCCAACAATGATAGAAATGCGGAACGATTTTTTAAACACTTCAGTTTCTTGTGATTTAGTTATTTTCCATGCACTCACACCTGCAATAAAGAATGCACCAGTTGCAATTGCCGCTGTAATTGTATGCGGGAATTGTACCCATAATTGTGGGTTTTGAATAATTGCTAAGAAATCATTCATTTGTGCACGTCCATCTGCTGCCATTTCATATCCTACTGGTGATTGCATAAATGCACTTGCAGTTAAAATCCAAAATGCAGATAACATTGTTCCAATTGAAAGGAGCCAAATACATAAAAGGTGAATTCGCTTCGGTAATTTATCCTCGCCGAATACCCATAAACCTAAGAATGTAGACTCAATGAAAAATGCTAATAAACCTTCAATCGCTAGTGATGGACCAAACACATCACCTACAAAACGTGAATAGGTTGACCAGTTCATACCAAACTGGAATTCTTGTAAAATACCAGTTACTACACCTACCGCAAAGTTTACAAGGAATATTTGTGTCCAAAACTTTGTCATCTTTTTATAAATTTCTTGTCCCTTTACCACATACAAGGTTTGCATTAACGCAATGATAAAAGCTAAACCAATAGACAGCGGAACAAAAAAGTAATGGAAAATCGTTGTTGATGCGAATTGTATTCGTGCCAATTCGAGCGTTTCCATACTACAATCACTTCCTTCATAATTTTTTATATCGTAATTTCGATTGAATTGTATTAATAAAACAACTCAAATCTTAGAAATATAGAAAGATAAATTTGTTTATATACTTTTAGAAAATATAAATTTTCAGTTTTTAAGATAATTACAAAAGAACTTTTTCATAAAATTTACCTTTTCACTATTTCAGTAGTGTTTTATCCGTTAATCGAATTGTATAATATTCCTGCATAGTAAATTCAGCAGATTTTTGACGTATTATTGACATCATTTTGTCTGAAATATGTCTTTTGGAATTTTTTTGAATTAGTTTTTTTCATAAATAAAATGTGCTTTTTTAATATAAGACTTACTTTTATATTAATAAAATAATCATTTTTCTCTTCATACGCTTGACTTTCCTCCAAAAAAATGTCCTATGAATCAATTAGAAAATCAGCTGTTTTTTTGTCAAGAGAAAAATGCATTCCCAAAATTCAAACATGAAATAATGTTATTCAAAAATAGAAAACACCTCCCTCTTTCTAGACTAAAAATTCATTTTTTTGTCATTTTTCCAAACTGAATTAATACATAAAAAAATACCGAGAATCAGTTAGACTCTCGGTATTTTTTAAATTATTTTGCTGTATGCTTTCTAATAGCCGGTAAAATTTCAGTAGCAATTAATTCAATGTTTTTCTCAATTTTATCAAATGGTACACCACCAAAATCAATTTGTGCCATAAAGCGTTGTTGCCCAAACAATTCATATTGATAAAGCATTTTTTCAATAATTTGTTGCGGGCTACCAACCATTAACGCGTCACGGTAATCTATTGCATTTGTAAATTGTTCTTTCGGATACCCACCACCGCGTAGCGTAAGCATACCAGCATTAATGTGAGGGTAGTATTCACTAAGTGCATCTTGGGAATTTTTCGCTGTATAAAATAAACTCGTTGTTGCAACGGGTAAACTTGCTGGATTGAATCCACTTTGCTCAGCCGCCTCACGGTAAGCATCTACTGATCCTTTAAAGTTAATAGCTGGACCACCTAGTGTCGTTATCATCATTGGTACACCTGCACGTCCTGCTTTAATCGCACTAGCTGGCGGGCCACCTACTGCACGCCAAATTGGTAAGTTATTGTTTTTAGCTCTTGGAATAACCGCTGCATGCGCAAGCGGTGCTCTGAACTGTCCATTCCATGTTACATGTTCCTCTTTATTAATTTTTAATAAAAGATCCATCTTCTCTTCAAATAACTCTTCATAATCATTCACGTCATAACCAAGTAAGCTATATCCCCCAATACGCGATCCACGGCCAGCCACAATTTCTGCACGTCCACTAGAAATCAAATCAAGTGTAGCAAAGTCCTCGTATACTCGTACCGGATCAGATGTACTTATTATCGATGCTGAACTTGCAATTTTTATATTTTTTGTAGCTTGTGCAATAGCTCCTAAAATCACTGTATGAGCTTGCGTTGTAAAGTGCGTTTGATGACTTTCACCGACAGCAAATACATCAAGTCCCGCTTCATCCGCTAACTTTGCTGTTTCAATTAATTCATGAATTCTTTGTTCAGCACTAATTTTCTCTCCGTTATGTGGATTTAAGACATGATCCCCAATTGAATATAATCCAAATTCCATTCCTTTACTTGTATCCATACGGTATTTTTCCATCATTACTCTCTCCTTTAATGAAGTGGTATTAGTTTCTCTTCTAAAAACGTCGGTAATTCAAATGTATCTCTCTATTACTTACAACATCACTTGATTAGTCAATTGATTTCGTAAAAAAAATTACTCTTGTGGTAATTCTTTTTTTTCGCTATGCTTATGAACTTTCGTCATTAGTTCGTATAATATTTTCTGCTCTTCTTCATTTAATACATCATCAAAAAACGAAGATTGAAATGCAAGTTGCTCTGGCAATGCTTTCTCTAAAGCTACTTCCCCTTGCTCTGTCAGACTAATTGTTTTCGTTTTCCAATCTTGTTTTCGTACAATATATCCTTCTTTTTCAAGACGAGTTAACATTCGAGAAATACCGCCTTGTGTAACAGTTACCTTTTCAGCTAACTCCATTTGTGTTAGCGGCTGATACGTACGTATTTGCAAAAGCACATCAAATTGAGCCGTTGTTAAATCAAAACGTTTTAAAAACTCATTTGACATCTGATTACTTTGATTCGTAAATCGTATTAAACGTAACCATATTAATGATCCAATCGTATTATCACGCATATTTGATCACTTCCTATCGTGAATCTTACTATCACTTTACTACGCAAGTGATAAAAAAGCAAGAGAAAAAGTGAAAAATATCTCATTAGAGTATTGCATAAATAACGATAAGAAAGAATT
>NZ_QNUD01000061.1:0-27999 GCF_008042405.1 Bacillus sp. SH7-1 | reverse complement strand
TTGTTGGTTTTTCCGGCTCTATTGGTGGCTTTGGTTTTTCTGTCCCTGTATTTTCCGTATTACCATTCTCACCCTCCGTTATAATTGGTGGGTTCACAATTGTATCTGGTTTCTTCTCTGGTGGAAGAATATCACCTATACTCGCTACTGAAGAATCAATATTTTGATCACCGAATGCAAAATGATCTCCATTCACGGTGACTTGTGGCTTATTATCTGTAATAGCTGCAATCACATTGTCTTTTGCTGTATCCTGAATTGATTTATCTGCCGTTTCTTTATCAAAGAGTGCTAAAACACGAGAAGTGGTATCATCCCCATTTTGAAGATTACTTACAATAGATTTTTCTTTAAAATTAATTTTTGATTTATCCAGCTCTTCGAGTACATAAGCAACTTCATTATCCTTACTTTGAATTGCATTCTCTGTAATTGCTTCAAAATCTTGTTTGTTCAGATCTTCTTTCTTTTCCTCCGGCTTATTCTTATCTACTTTTTTTGTAATAGCTGATTTACTTTTTGATGATTCCTTACTTCCAAACCAACTGCAACCTGTCGTACTTAATATCAATGAACCACCAAGAAAAACAATTCCCATTTTTTTGTACAGATTCTCATAATTTAAAGGCATGTTATTCTCTCCCCCTTAGATGTTCTGTAGATCTTTATCAATTTTTTCAATTTTAGCTTTCTTTTCCTCTTCACTTATCGTAGATTGTTGAATATCTCTTTTCTCTAATTCTTTGACCTCTTTCATTACATTTTTATTTCCTTGCGTTTTAGCAAAAGAATAACAATCTTCATATTTTTTTAGATTTACAAAAGCTTCAACAATGAGTTTTTCACGTCTACCGTCCATATTGACTTTACCCTTAAGCTTAATTACCTCCTCATATTTCTTATTAAGTGCTGCCTTTTCAAAGTCGATTACATCATTTTTGACATCAATTTCATTGATTTTATTCATGTTGTCTATCCCAATAAAATAAGCAACCACACTTTCTGCAAATTTCGGCTCATATTGTAATGCTTTATTTGCCTTTCCGTTTAATAAATAAGTAAATAAAACTGCCTTCTGACTATCTTTATCTAATTCTGTGTAATTGACCTTATCGAAGTATTTAACGGCTTCTCCATACTGCTGAATGGCTGCCTGTTGTAATCCTTTTACTACATATTGTTCCGAGCCAGCATTTGCACTCGAAACTGGTTCGGAAGAGAATAACTTAAAGGCAAATATGGCACCAGCTCCAATTAACACCACGCTTCCTATGACACTCGCAATAATCTTGAATCCTTTTCTATTTTCCTTCCCAGGCTTTACTTTTGGCTCTAATTCATTCAATGGACTATAAGAGGGTTCTTCCTTTCTTACTGGTAATTCTTCTTGATATTCATATCCTTCATGAAAAGGAGAATCATTGATTTCCCTTTCTAATGTTTCTAACAGCTCCTTTTTTTGTTCCTCTTGTTCCGGATCTAATTGCATCACATTCATTTTTTTAGAAATGTGATCAAAAATATGATCTGCATATCTCGAACCAAGTGATAACGTACCGTTATAAATTTCATTAGAATGACCATCTAACAAATCGAAGTCAATATGTTCTTGCCTCCCTGCCTCTCTATAAACTCGTTCTAATCGCTTCGTTAAGATATAAGCTTCATGAAACGAATATTGCTTACCCGACTCAATTTCTGTTCCATTGCTACTCTTAAAAATGACAAACATGGCTTCTCCTTTCTTCCGTTTAATTTAAATTCACTTCGACTGATCTCTTGAATTACTATTTTCAGCTTTATTGGTTGCGTACTTATGATAGATACAAAAAACAGAAATCAATACCCAAATAACGATGAAGAATGTCAAAGCTCTTAACAGCCCTTCTGTTGTTGGTACTGTCATAATCGGTTGTATATTACCAATAACCGAAACGCTCTCCAATACACTTGGTAATCTCATAATTAACACCCCGATTGCTTAATAAAACTAAAATTCTATGAAAAAAAGGCAACAAAAAAAGCCATACCCTTTGCATAGCCTCCTCATTGCCTTAATTATATTTTTTCACTATTTCATCCAGAAAAACGGGAATAATATTTGACCAAATTTCACATTGCTATTTACGCTCTCTGCTAAGTATTGGCAACCCATTACGATAACAAGTCCGGCTGCCCCACCAAGAAACCACCATATACATTTATGTCTTCCTCGTTCACCGCCCCAAATTAATAGATAAGCACCCCAGCAAAATACAATCGCTGTACTAACCATTGCCCCTCTTTGCATCCATGCAATAAGTGAATTCCCTGTATTAATTAGACCGTCCATCGCATCACCTAACACTAACATTTGAGATAATGTTTCCAACATTAACATATACATTCACTCCCTTTTCATTTTTAAAACCTTATACGTTACTAGGCTGACTTGATTCATTCGCCTTGCTATCTTCCTTTACTTCTGTTGATGTTGCTTTATAAGCCTGTAAAGCTTTCATTACTAAATCTTGATTTTCTTCAATGTATTTCTGATGATGTAAATGAAGCCAATGGTTATAATCCTGACCATTGGCTCTTAATAGGTTTGCTACCATATCTTTTTCTTTTTTTAATTCCCTCTGTGTAATCGCCACTATATCACCACCTTTCAATGATTATGTGATTACTTTTGATATTGCTCTTTGCAATTTTGGACAAAATAGGTAACTTCTCTTTCAAGTTCGGATTCTTTAAACTTAGAAAAATCAATATCTTTTTTCAGTTTTCCTTTTTCATAATAAGCGAGAGAATCCCTTCGTTGTGATAAGCCCCAATCATGAGGATTACTTGAACCTGGAATGTCCTCACGATTTTCATTCAACCCTCTAACTTGAATCTTTTCCTTTTCAGCTATATTCTTTACAAGAAAAATCCAATCATTACTATGTCTCATATTAGAATTCAACATAACAAATCCTGTGCCATCCTCACTCATGAACTTCTTCATTTCTAACGGACTAAGTTCCATTACTCCCCCTTTTCCCGAGCTAAAGACAAATGTTGAACCAATACCAATTGCAATTAACAGTCCAACAACAGCGGAAATAATCCACCCTTTTCGACTCATGCGTGTTCCTCCCTATGTCATATTTTTATAAGCGAATAAGCGATTTTGAAGTGTGATGAGACACTTTTAAACTCCAACATCTGTCTTTATTTTATAACATTTAAAGGAAAGTTAGATAGAAAATGGAAATATCATTTATGGCTGGAATGACGAACCCTGTATTGACATGCGTATAGAGACTAATCCCGACCTAGCTTCTATATGCCCAATACCGCACTACGTATTTTGGCGTGAACGTAGAACCTTATGTATCTACTGTTGTGATGTTCCTCGCTTCTTCAGAATGTCAAAATGGGATATTCCTCACGAGTACTGACACAAACAGGTCTTTGATACAATGCATTTCCCATTGGTCACAGATGAGTTTTACGATCTTACTCACCCAACGATAATCGTATACCTAACCCCTCTAGTGACCTTTTGAGGGGAGGCACGCATATATATTGTATATTTCACCTTTCTACATCATTACTGAAAGAAAGAGATACACAATATATATCTAAATTGTCAAAGAACAACTTACTTTGTGCTATGTTCTCAGCACACTTCAAAATCGCTTTTTTTATTTACACTTTTGTTTTACAGCCACTAATTCCGCATGTTTATTTTTTCGTTTAGCAATTAAGTTTTGATGTTCATCTCTAACCGAGCGCACTTGATAATAAATTTGAGCTACCTTTTCGATGCTTCCTGTGCTATTTTCAATTGCGATGGTACCTTTCAGTTCGTATGTTTTTCCATCAAAAGTTTTAACACTATGAGCTTGTGATGCCGCAATATCATAAAATGTGAGTCTTTTTTCTTTTCCCATATGAACGCCTCCTATTTTTGATAAAGAAGGGAGAAAAGCGCTTCTCCCTTGTCTAGTTTTCTAGCCATCTAGATAGGATGAAATAGTGAACGAGTGCTTCATATCATGCTAGGATTGTTGTGTTATACGAGGTTATGATGCGTTGTGCTGCCTCTTTTCCGTATATGTGCTGTAATGCGGATTGAGATTCAACTACGATTGAATGCTGAATGTGGTATGTTGCGCTTTCTTTTAAAAACTGCTCCATATGAGGGATCGGGTACAAATCATATTGATGAAATACCAGGTGAATCGGTCTTATATTCTTGCATTCTGTTAGATATTGAAGAAAATTTGATAATGCTTCCCCTCTCTCTTGATACGTACTCGTTTCCGTTTCTACACTGATGTACACAACGGATTTTTGTTTTAAATCCATTTGTAGTGTTTCATAAGCAGTTAGTAAATCATGTTTAATGATGTGATATCCTTGTTTTCGTTTTTCTTGATGGGTATCTTCATAAAAGATGCCTTTCGGATCAAAAATGAAAATAAAATCTTTGGCGTTTTCTTTCACACCTTCTATGACCGTTTTATAAGCTCCAAAACGAGCTTTTATCACGCCTGCGACCTTTTCCCTTTCATTCAGTTCTTTCAACACTCTAATCAACTTTGTATACTTCATAACTACACCTAACATACGTTGCACCCCTTCCTATTTCATTTTCCACTAATAACTAGTACTGAAACCCAAGATACTCTCTCTGTTTCTCTAATTTTCCATATTGTTCTTGCTGCCCATCTAAAATTCGTAAAAGTGTACTGATTGTGCCTTGCCTTGTTTCTTTTGCTAATAAGGCAAATACGCTAAACATTTGATAGGCCGGATGATCTTTCTTCAATAACTAACTTAACTCCAAAAGATAGGAATCTTTTTCTTTTGCTTGTTGTCCAAATTCCCTAACCTTTTCTAAATCTAAATAATACAAATCTCCATGTCGTTGATTTAAGTACAAAATAATTCCTGCTAGTAAGTTCGTAGCGGATTCTATCCAGAAATCATACCGTTCTTTTGGCTTGATTACAGTTTGAGAGATTGAAATAGCTTGCATAAGTCCTTTAGAAAGCCAAGCACTCTTGCGCCGCATAACGTCTTCCCAAAGTTTCCCTAAATTTTTTATTTTACCGACGCGGATTTCCGACATCTCATATCATCTCCCTCTCGGTTCCTTATATCTTCCTCCCTATTAAAAAATGTGAATGACGAGTAAACATGTATTCCGACGCCTAACGGATTTTCAGCTACATCACTAAAATGAGCTTCATATTTTTTCATATCACGATTGAGCTTTCGTACGGATTCTAACTGCAAATACGGCTCTAATTAAGCCAAGTACAGCATTTACAAGACCGATCCATCTTATGTAAGGATTTTCGGCTTTTCCGCCTGTTGTTGGAAGATAAATTTCTATTTTCTTTGGTGTTTGTTGTGGTTGCTTCATGTGTGGAGTAAAGGGCTGTTCGGTTACTTTTGGTTGTGGTATTCCTAGTTTTACTTGACCAGCTTCTTTAATTTCAAAAGAATGGGTTTCTGCTAAATTAATATTCATCTAACACGATTTTTTTACATGTACGTTGAAATACTATAAATCAGAAATTTCAGATTTAAAAACTTAAAAAATAACAATAAAATTGTACCTTTTCTACAAGGTTCATTTACAATATAACTGTATAAGCATTTTTGGGGAAAATAGTTTATTTCAAGTTTGCCCGGAAGTAAGTTGCAAAAAAAAGTTTCTCAATTGGTTCTTCAAAAAAATCCGCAATACTTTTTGCTCTGCTAAAAATCAAACCTTTCCTGCCTGATTCTACATCGTATAAAGTGCTTGCAGGAATTTTTGAACCTTTTGAAACTTCTATAATTGTATAACCCTTTGACTCACGAATTTCTCTTAGAACTGTCAAATATCTCACCACCTTATTTATAGTTTATTCGTCTTTAAGCCCAAAGTCAACACTTAAAGTTCATATTCTGAACACTTAAAGTGTAAATTTGATTTTTATTAAAACCTACTTGCTTAAAATTGGAGTGATAAATCATATGAAGATTGAAGAGAACGTATTAGGAAAAAATATAAAAAAATTAAGAGCTTTAAAAGGAGTAGCTCGAAAAGAAATGGCCAATGACCTTAAAACTACTTATAGAACTGTTTCTAGTTGGGAGACCGGAGAAAAAAAACCACGCCTAAACAAATTAGAAGAGATCGCAAATTATTTTGACGTAAGTACAGCTTCTTTATTAAAAAGTGAAATTCCTGATAAGGAATTATTAAATACTATAAAGGGTGAAGATCCCGTTGAACGTCTAGCACGACTACTCTATGAAAAATACATGAGCGTTCCAGATGAACATAAACCTAGAATTGAGGAAGAGTTACTAAAATATGCAAACAAATTAACAATGCAAATTAATAAGGAGGAATAAGAAAGTCCCTATGATTGAGACCCTCTTATTTCTCTTTACAACTATATTCTGAACATAATTCAATAAGCTCACTAAAAGTTTGTAAATCCATCTCTTTTATAATTTCTGTAAGCTGATCTATACTTAATTTCATTTCTATCCCTCCATTTATAAATTGTGAATCTACACACATACATTTCGTAGTTTCTTATTTAGAAAGTTATAAAACGTCTTATAAACGCACAAAAGACATCGTTTAAACGATGTCTTTTTTTATAAAGTGGGTTTAGAATTAGCCTCCACCACCAGGATCGACCATTCTATACATTATGGGATTTTCCACTGTAACTTTAGGTTCCAAATTAAATACATAGGATTCAAATAACCCCGGAGAGCCTCCATCAGGATCGACCTTCATATAAGAAACAGATTGATCATCAATATTTTTATATTTAGAATAGTGTTGATGTGATAGCATTTTACCTAATAATACATTTACTAATGTTATCAAAAACAAGGTAATTATTATCAATCTAAATAGCTTCTTCACTCTATTCGCTCCTTTCTGCAAAAACTACATTATTTTTTCTATATTTTTATCATATATTCCTTCTGCAAACTTCACGTACAAAAAATCATTATTTGACTTAAACATATTAATGGATTTTTTTACTAATTCTAAATTATCCTTAGCCATCCCCATATAGCACGTCTGCATAGGTGATAAATACCCTTTATTCTTTTCAATTCTCTCTAATATTTTAATAGCTGCATCTTTCTTCCCTTCTTTAATTAAAAAAAGTGCGTACTCAGCTGGATGAAGTTTATTAAATTCTATTTTATCTATATCTTTCCACCAAACAATTCTTATAAAATTAATATCATTCAAGGCTATTCTAAATTTTAAACTTTCTTTCGCTCTACTCAATATACTTGTAGCTTCTAAAAAGAAATTTAAAGACTTATTATAATTAGTAAACATGCAATTTTCTCCGCATCTTATATTCAAGAATGCTTCCATAACCGGAAAGAATTTTAAATCTTTATAAGTTCTTAAATATGTATTGCTTTCTTTAAATTCTTTACACATATCTCTTCTTAAAAGCGTATAACTCCATAATTCTGTTACCCAAAAATAATATAAATTCTTTAAGTAATTATTAGTCACTAATTCAATATTACGTTCAATCCTAACTTTATATCCCTCCATCAATCCGAAATCACCCAAATCACATAAAATCAGCATACTAAGAATGTCACAATAGATTTCTACATCATAATTACTTTTATTAGATATCATTCTAGCTTTCTCAATGTCTAAATATATGCTTTTAATATCCTCACCATCTAAACGAGCAATATATAAACTAAAAATTTTTGCCAATCGCTTCATTTCTATATCTTCACTTTTCTTACACAGTTGATAAATAGATTTCATTAATTTTAAATAATCATTTAAATGGGCAATTGCAAATGCAAGCTTCACATTTATATTCATTCTATCCCTTAATGTATTTAAGTAGTTAATAATCATTTGTTCTTGCTTATCTTTATCGTTTTCAAAAACAACATATACAAGCTTTGAAAAAGTGTATACTGACAATGCATTATTCTTGTTAAGGTAATTTGAAATAGTTGATTTCGAAACACCAACTTCTTTTGCAAGGTTTGTGTATGTTATATTTTTAAAAGCTAAGTAATTATCAATTTCTTGATTTATATTTTCCATGTATATTCACCTCTTTTTCAGAAGTATGCGGCCGAATTCAAGGAATATTCAGAAACCTACATATGTATAGTGATTATACCATAGCTAAATACTTTCAATTTTTCTCATTTAAATACTAAATATTCAGTTAATTTTAGACGTAAAAATATTAATTCCATCTATATTTTCCTCTTTTGTTTTAAATATGAACTTAGAGTGTTGATATTCTTTAAACAGAATTGTAAAATATAAATAACTTATCAAGGTATTATATTTTTATAACCAAAAAAAATAAAACCCCACCGCCAGTTTTTAATTGGTTTCTAGTTTGGCGACCGGATCCAATTAAAAACTCCAAAGATAGGGTTTTAATTCACACTATAAGTGTATGTGTATTTCTTTAGTATCATACTTGATATTAAAATTATACCATAAGGTGCATATAATGTGAATATAAAACCCTTGTTTTCCAGTTTATTTGTGGTGGGAAAATTAGGAGGTTTTTTCTGTGTTGTTGCACAATTTTTTGCTCAGTCGAGCAAAAGCTGAATTAAGTCCACGTATCAAACACTTATCAAAGACTTCTGGAGCTATAAATCAAGCAATAAAGAAAATTACTACTTATATTGATACTATTGTCCTAGAATATGAGGGTGTTACCACTAAAGATTATCTTACCAAAAGAAAATATGAAGCCTTAGAGACTGTTTTATCTTATTTAGTACAAGAAGGCTATAGTCAAGTTAGGCAAGAACACATCAGCAAAAAATCAGGTATTTCAAAACCAGTCATTAACTACGTGTTGACATGGCTGCAAGATCTGGGCGTATGCCAACAAATTAAAGTGCGAAGACATGGTAAAATCGCCCCTTCAATTTACATATTAACCATACATAACAACTATTTAAAAATCATTGAATATTTTAAGATAAAATGGGCTTTAGCAATTGATGTGTGCTCTACTTTCACTAAATTTCTAAGTGAAAAACTCTTTAAGAAAAATTTTGTAGCCAATCCTGAAAATCTAAAGAATGATATACAAGTCTCGTCTAATTCTTTAGATATTTTCGACATAAATAAACAAAAAAAATCAGATAAGGATTTTGAATTAATAGAAAAACATAACAGATTACAAGATTTAGATGACTATCTAAGTGAGGATCAGAGAAAGGCTTATTACTACATTTTAAGCCAAGAACTAAATCATCTTAGTGAAAAGGATGCATACACAATTGCTTTAAGGATGCCACATTATATCGATCGCTATGCTAGATGGGATTTTGAAGAATGTGTGCAATGGTTCCAATACAATCAAGCTCAAAATAGCAATCCTGCACATTTTATAAAAATGTTTGGGCAAAAATCTAAACAAAACTGGGAACGAAGAAATCAAAACGCATTAGAAAAGAAATCACTGCATGGTTTAAATAAAAAAAGAGAATTTGTTTTCTATAATTTTTTAGAAGAGAGTAATTAAATTTAAAAAATCATACTAGTCTGTAGCCTTGCTTAAAAAAATCAACCATAGCAAGGCTATTTGTCATATCCTCTTATAAACAGTCATAAACTTGCTATTTTTCGACACAAGAAACTTCAAAATACAAATCATCTTATAGGATTTGTATTTTGAAGTTTCAGGCAATCTACGTATACAGTTAACCATAATATATTTATAGTTAGCTCTTCTTTAACTATCAAATTAAACTTGAAATTTACTAAGAGACAATGCTGAATAGCTTGCTAGAGTAAGTTTAAAAGCATCATTATTTATTCTAATGTTATTAATGGTTTTACTTTTTAAAACAAGATTTATTTAATATAGCATTCTGGAATTCTTTCTCTTTTGTCTAATTTTAGGGAATCCGATTCAACTTGCAAAATATATAAATGATTATGTAGATGCCTGCAATCAGCTTCCCTAAAATCTGATAAAATTCTATTCATTTCAGCCTCCCCCTTCCTCCCCCACTTCTAAAGAATGTCACTAGCTATTGAATACACTTTAAAAAGATCGACCATACTAAAAAACGTAAACTATTAAATATAACCTAGTAGCATTATTTTTGTTTAAGATTAAATACCTCTAATACTTTGTAGATTATGTAAAAGTTTAAAACACCTTATAAGCCATTTTGAGGAAAAAAATTTCATTAGAAGTATCTCTATTTCACATTGAGTATTATTATTTACTAGTAAAACGCTATTTAAACGCATAGCGTTCAATACACCCCCTTATTAATTTTTGCGTATTTTGAATTAAAAGAATATTAACTGGATACTAATTCTATTAATGAAAACTTTGATTCTTGCACATATATCTAGTAAAATTCTTATATTGGAAACAAACTTTTAATAATAAAATTTTAAGTAATTCTTTAGTTATTCTATTGTCTACTAAATATCTTTTACTTCCAAAGGTGAACGTTATCAAAACGGATAACCTTTATAATTTAATTAACATTAATACTAGATACATAGACTAATCTAGCACACAAGTAGCTGCACTGAAAACATTTTAAAGGTAGTAAAGCTTCTTACCGAGTGGCCCAATAAAGATTTTTATTATTAGAGGAATGATCCTTCTAATAAAGAAAGAATATCTAACACACAAATAATGGAGGTGTGAAGTTTGGAATATGGATATTTTGCACAAGAAGTAGCAAAGCAACTGGATATAAACACCAATACACTTCGTAGATGGTCAATTGAACTAGAAAAAATGGAGTACATATTTGAAAGAAATGAACGTAACCAAAGAATTTATTATGAAAATGATATAGATATTTTAAAACAAATGAAGGAATACCTAAATCAAAACTGGAAATTAGAAGAGGCCGCTACACGAAGCATGGAGACAATCGAAGAAAACGCCCCGAAAACGGATAGTGTTCAGGAAGAAAATGAAACTGAAGTAACACTTCAGAAACGTTCACAAACAGATATTTCAATAATTCAAGATAAGTTTTCCTATATGTTTAACCAGCAAGAAAAAATTGTACAACAAAACCAAGATATTATTAATTTATTATTACAAGAACGCTCAGAAAAGGAAGAAAAAGATTTACAAATCCAGTTACTACAGGAAAAACTGGATAAAGCCATTCAATTGTTAAATGAAGATCGCCAAGAACAACAAGATAACAGTAAACAAACGTTCATTCAACGTTTGTTCAATCGAAAATAATTGGGCGATTTTCTTTTAAACACATTTCCCAAATAAAAAAAGCGGTAATTACCGCTTTTTTTTATTTTTCAAATCACCTTCACAAGGCTAAATATACATCATTAAAAAGAATTCCTCTTATGTCTGTCTTTAATACTTATTTAACTTCAAAAGTAAAACGTATATTTACTAATATACATCTAACTAATACTCATTAAAAGTTCATACATATCGCCTAAGTATAATAAAGAGAAAAACACTTAATTTCAATTATAATATTATTAGTTGAAAAAGCCAAAAAACCCTGTCTTTTTCTCAACCTTTTCTTAATTACTTTTCTTAATTCAAACATATCAAAGTCATTTTAATCCTTTTAATATCAAGGGGTTAACGCACCATAAACGCCTAGCGTTCACGACAAATCTTAATTTTTCTATACCTCAACTCAAATTTAAATTTAATTTTGTATAAAATTTAGAGTATTACTTTCAATTTTATTGCGTTTAAGGTACTTCCACCATTTCAACAATTAGAAGTATTTATATATTTCTTTGGCCTTACCTATGAATCCCACAAATCATCGGTATTAATTAATATCAATGTATAGATCGTTATTTTCAAAATCATCAAAATTCCATCAGTTTTTCGGGAAGCTTGGTTAGACGCTGTAACGCCCTAACTTCTTAATATTTTCATATCATGGAACTTAAGTAAGAATGCCTTAACCCCATAAAAAAATGGGTTTAACGGATTATGAACGCATAGCGTTCACGTTTATCAGAACGTTAATTTACCACTTCACAAACGTTCATTCTGTATTCATTTTAATCTTGTTGTAATGAAATTATATATTGAATACTTAAATTGCGCTTCTTCATTACAAATATATCATTAGCTTATTTGTAATGAAACTACAAATTTAAAATAACGCGCCCCTAAATTTCACAAACAAAGCTTTCTTGATCCTCAACTTTAAGCTTTATCAACAAATCCTTTATCGTTATCTCTAAGCACTCTTAGTAAAAGCTGCATGCCTCTAAATAAACGAGCCTTTGTAAACGTTGATATGAAAGGGATAGTCGCTACAAAAACGGATGGCGTTTACGTATTCTTAAACACTAAAATAACACTTTGATAACGTTTATACCTTAGGGGGTTTAGTTACATTCTCTAAAACATCACATCTTCTTGAAAGTATTAAACTTTCAGATCCAACTATCTACTTTATTAACTAAAAAATGAATTCTAACTTAAATAATCGGGTTGGTTCATATACAAATTACTCGCTCTAATTAATGCTTTCATTATTATTTTTGAACACTATAACTTAAGCGGGCTATCAGTTATTACACTAAATCTAGAGGGTCATGCCAAATATTATTATGTAAACTGTGAACTCACATTATATACATGGATTAGGGAAAGCAAGACATCCTAAATTAATATATTTTTTGGCTTACATGTTCTTCTAAAATATTGATAGATTATAGAGATGAGTGACTAATATCAGTTAATAAGATAGAAGAATATTGGCATATGTACAAGAGAGAAAATGAGTTAAACATAGGTGTTCCAGGTGCCTGGGTGTTTGGAGATGGTTCCAAGGAAATGAGAGATGAATTAAGAAGTTTAGTTGTTAAAGGAATCAAAATAGGAACATACGCTGCACAATGTGTTTACGAGCTTGAAAGAGAAGAAATTCAAAAGTTTGGTTAGTACGATATTGTATTGGCTGGAGACAACACTCATTTAGCAATTATAAAATATACAGAGATTAATTTTTTATAAATAAATGAAGTAACAAGTGATTTTTCCAGATCTGAGGGTAAAGGTGATTAAGCTATGATTATTGGTATAGTGAGCATATCGAATTTTTCACTTGGGAATTAAGCCCGTATGGACTTACTTTTGCTCCAGACTTATTGCTAATTTCTCAAACGTTTAGGGTAATGGATGTTTATAAAGATAGAGTAAAAATTGAAATCCAAACATGCTTTATTCTAGCTATATATACAAGAAACCGGCTGTAAAAATCTGATTTTATAGCCTGTTTTTAAACAACTTTTTTATTTTTAAAACAACTTTTTTATTCGTTAACAAAAACCTTATAAACGTTGTTATTAAAGGGATAAACGCCATAATAACGTATAGCGTTTATGTATTATTAAACACCAAATTAACACTTCGATAACGTTTGTCTGTTAGCGAATTTAAATACACCCTCGAAAACTTTAAATTCTCTTAAGAAGATTATAATTTAAACTATTAATTCTAACGTTAATTCCTAAGAATATCTTAAAGGAATTCATTCAACGCATATAGAAAACTTCTCCAAGGCTTATATAAATGCCTTACAAAACATACAATTAACTACAAAACAATTAATCTAGAAAACAAATTGAATTTAGTTCTAATTAATATAAAATAAATATCTAATTTATATTTATTTTATATATTATCTTGATTAATCAACCGTTGGATTCAAGCTAATTTACATAAATATCAATTTTATATTTAAATTATATCTAATGAATATTTAATTAAGGTAGATTTCTTTCGAAACCTTGTAATCACTCTAATTTTAAGGTATAATATATTTATTAAATATAAATAAAAAATAAATTTTATAGAGGTGATGTATAATGAAGAATTCAAAAGGGAAAACTCTTCATATAGACATTGAAGGCGATATTGGGAACGATTCTTTTAAAGGTTACATTAATGGTGAATACATAAAAATGAAAAACGTATATCAAAGCGTTTACTCAATGCCAAATGTAACAGAAACAAACACTCAAAAAAATGTGATTAATCTAGTAGACAATATGTTTGTAAATATTGCTAGTAAATCAATTAGAAGATCTGGTATGTACTTTATTGGTAATCGAGCGATGCTAACAGGGAAGAACCCAAAAAACATGAACATTAAAGTAGGGCAAAAATATAACGACGATTTGCCGTTAATTAATATGCTAGGACTAATTGCAAATAAATCCGTTCAGCTTGAGTGGGAAAGAACTGAACAACTACCACAATCAATTAATGTGACTGTTGATCTTATTTCAGCTATTCCAGCAAGCCAATGGACACCAGTAAATGCAAAACACCTAGAGCAACGTTTTACTAATTCAAATCATGTTGTAGTTGTTTATGTAGGGGAAGAACAAGTAACAGTCAGCTTAACATTTAATAGTGCAAACATTACTCAGGAAGGCGTTCCTCCTTTATATGCAATCCTTGAAGGTGAAGAAGATATGTTTAGTGACTTTATTAAACTATATAAAGACAAACTTGAGGTAGAGACAGTTGAAAAATCCTTCTTTAAGAACAAAAAAATCTTACATAGCGACATTGGAGATGGAACAACTGAGTATATATACACAGTTGGTGTAAATCCAGTCATTGATGCTTGTAGTGGAGAAAGACGTGGAGTTGGGCATGCTACAGAAGAAGCTGTTAGGCTATTAAACCAAGAACGTGGAACAAACATTAAACGCCAACAATTCTCACAAATCCTTCAAGATCCAGATCATAAATACTATGAAGAAGCAACTGGGTACTTTAATATTACAAAAGTAGAACAAGCTGAACTTATCTTAGAAGATACAAGTGAAAAGTATGTAAGCAATACCGCTAGTGAAGCTGAAATTTTATGTGTATACGGTGGGGGAAGTGTTACTTTTAAAGATGAGTTATATAATCAACTATTAGAGTATTGTGAGCAAGTTGGTATGTACTTGTTATGGATTCCAGAAAAATATGCTGTAGATATGAATGCTAGAGGGATGCAAGTAATCAAGAAAATTCTTACTCGAAAAAAGGTGAGATAATATGGCTGACAAGAAAAGAGAATCTTTCTTTTGGAATCTCAAAAAAATTGAGAACGAGGAATTCTTTAAATGGTTTGAATCTCAAGGAAATATAGCAGATTCATTATATAAACTTGTCTGTTACTTTATTGATAAACATGGTTTACAAGATGTTGGTGATTATAAGATTCAACAACAAATGCAAAGAGAGATCTTACTTCAAGATAAAGATTTTTTAAATGAGGTTAAACGGGTCCTATTGAATGATTCAAAACTCATTATCAAAAATGATGATCAAAACATCCATAATGAGATTAAATCTTCTAATGAAGTAATTGGAACTTCTGAAGAGAAGCCCGATGATGAAGATGTAAAAAAAGAAGACGTTTCTAAATCTGAAACAAATGTTTTGAATGATGAATATGATGATCTTGATACGGCAAGTTTATTTGGTAATTAGTATGTAAATACTCTAAAAAAAGAGTCCTATTTCTAGGACTCTTTTTTTAGGTTTAATTTTCAACTTACATCTTATCAATGATTAACTGTCGTTTATACCATTGATTTAATTTGCTTCTCGCCGTACTGGAGAGACGTTTTGTTTTTTTATTATAAAATCTAGAAAGAGTAGGTTGCGATATACCTATCTCTATTGAAAGTTCACGCATGGTTATATTCTTTTTCATATGCACAAGCTCTATTTTCTCTCTAATTTCTTGTTCATTTTCACTCGTATCTAATGGTTTTTCTACAATTTTTATTGGTTGAATTTCCTCATGTATTGTATCAATTGTTTTCTTTTTAGCTAAGTTTTCCATTGAACTAATGAGTTCTTTGGGTGGCAATATTACTATTCCTAACTGTGAATAATAGTTTTTAAACCAATTCTTCTTTGTCAGTTTTTCTTCTTCTAAACCATTGTCATATTCCCAATGAGAAATTACCTCTTCTTTTTCTAGATCCATAAGAACATTTTCTAATTGTTCGCGAATACGATTCGGTTTTTGCTTCTGGTTTATACCCATAACTGCTAACAAACCTTTATCTCCACCTATAGAATAAGGTCTTTGTAAACTAGAAAACATTTGACGGATTCTCCATTGCCATGTCAAATATCGAATTAATCTTTTATGATATTTGTGTCTATAGCTATTATATTCAAGTGCCTTTTTTGATAATAATGCTGTAGTACTATTAGATCCATATAAATATCCGGATAAGAAACTTCCCGGTTTGATTCGGCACGATTCTATTCCCATGTATTCGTTTGTGTTTTTATCTCTCCATAGAACTACAGAATCTAATACGAATAGTCTTTTAATTACCTCACGTTTTACTTCATAATGCTTACCTGTTTCAGCACGATCATTTAATACGACTACTTCATTGTCATCATTTAGATATATAAAAATACTTGCTAGGGCCGCAATCCGCTTCGCTACTTTAATTTTATCTTCTACCCTATAGTATTCCACACCATTTGCCTTAGCCTTTGAAATACTGCACATCTCTAAAACTTGTTCATATGAAAAATCAATAAATTCATCGGGCGATTTTGCTTCATTCAACCATTGAATCGTGATGGTATCTAAACAATCTGCAGTTAGATCATCCATATTACTCATTACACCATCTACTAATGTATTCCATCTTGCTGCTTCTTCAATATTTGTTAACTTTAGGTCTTCATCCTTATGAGAAGAAAGCTGTGCCACTCCATTACTATCTTTTGTTTCAATAGGATATGATTTTAACCTTGTGTTTTCATCTTCTTCAAATTGATTTTTAGCTATTCCATCTCTTAACTTATAATACACTGCTGAGTTATTTACTTCTAAATAGTTTTCATTCAATTTATTTGTATTTGATTCATTTGTTGCTGTATGCACTTTATTACTAACTGTCTGATTTTTACGAAACTCTTGTTCAATAAAGACACCTATTGTCTCATCAATGATTAAACTATATTCATCTATATTTCTATATATATCTAGAGGAGAAACACCTTTTCTTTGTTGTTGCTCTAGCCACTGTACGAGCATTGAAAATGACGGAGAAAGGTATTGTGAAGTCACAATTTTACTTTTATCTGCTTCAACCTCAAGATAATAGGACACCCATTTATGCCACAATTGCTCGTCTTGTTTATACAATTGTTCCGTTATTGATAGTGCATCTCTAAACAATTGTAGAACGTCTTCCATATAAATTCTGCTCCTTATATACATTTAGTCATTATTAATCTGAACTTGAAAATAACTAGCTATATGATGTTCCTTTTTTGAAAAACAAGAAATTAAGTCAGAATATTCCGCACTTTAATTCCACCGTTAACATGTGCAGGGATCTAGTTTGCGTCTTTACAACCTGCTCTGTAACTGATTATACAAGACTCAATCGATTTTTAAAATCCAAAGGGATAAAACGTTACATTTTTTTTATAAATAGTTAATCTTTTTTCAAAACGATTAAACTTTATTTCAATTTCACAAAAAATTGCATCTATTTTTATTTAAAATTATTCATGCAGATATATAGAAAATGAAAAAAATAATTGCATAAAACAATCTAATAATAGAAAAGGAATGCAAGTATAATGATCTATACTGCATTCCTTTATTGTAATTGTATGTCCACTATATTTTGATTCTTCCTTTTCTAAAATTAAAAAACTAACATCCAAATTTCTTGTTTTTCACCTCTTTCTGGATTCACTCCATTGTAATAAAAGCTCTTCATTAAATGACCAGGCTATTGGCTATCACCCCTAAACAATAATAATTTTTAAAATAGTAACCAACTGTTATAAAAAACAAATTAACTCTTTACAAAAGAAAACAACTCGGATAAAAACAGATTGTTTTCTTTTATAGAGAAGAACAAAGAAAGAGTAGAAAAGCAATACACAAACGTGAAAATCACATGGAATAACCAATAAAAATTGAAGATTCTGACAATTTAATCGCTAAGGGTTTTCGTTTACTCTTTCTTTGTTGTTATGAGTTTAACATTATAAATAACATAAATCAACGAAAAAATAACAAAATTCTTATATTTTCGACATTTTATTCACCATGCTCTAATTTCACCTTAAAAACATAGTTACTCTAGCTTGAAAATAAAGTTTAATCGTTTTATGTCCAATATTCAAAAGGGGAACTCCGCTTAACAAGTCTTGTTTAGTACTATTATTTTTCGATTACTTCGAACATCCCAAATTCATTAACATGAAAATTTATAGCCATATCATGTCCCTATTTAACAAAACATGAAACAAAAATAACATTATGTGTCCCTTTTTTATTATCTCGAAATTTTTTTCTAAAAGTGCTTAAAGCTTGATATATAAGCTTTTCTACTATACCTATACTATTAGTTATGAAAATTTATAGCTATATGATGTCCCTTTTATTTTAGATAAAAACCCCATAAACCTTTTTATATTAAGGGTTTTCATGTTTATAACCCTATTTTCATGTATTTATGCAACATGAAAATCCATAGCTGTATGATGTCCCCTTTTTTACCCAAAGATGAAAACCAGTCTAGCCATATCATGTCCCTTTTTAATTGTAAAATTACAGATAAACCCTATTAACATCAATGTTTAAAGGATTTCATCTCTTTAATTCACAATTATAAATATGAAAATCCATAGCTATATCATGTCCCTTTTGTTTTTTTAAAAATCGGTATAAACGTTGATTTAATCATGTCTATAAGTTTTTTTTCTATTTTTCATCTTTTCTACCAACATGAAAATCTATAGCTATATCATGTCCATAAAAAAAAATGAACGAATCCTGAAACCCCTTGATACACAAGGGATTAGAGGGCATTTCATCTTTTCATTTTTTCTCTTAAAGGGACGCATTTCATCAAATTTCGATTTGGTATAATCATAATTGATATATTTTATAGTTTTTGGTATTTATTTCAATTTTTATAGGTAGGAGGTGAAAAAGATGGGGAAATCATTTATTATTCGTAATCAACGTAGTCTAAATGGACAATCCACAAATGCAGTTTTAGTAACACTGAAGTCTTGGCAAAAACTTGTTGAAACTTTCGAAGAAAAATACTACAGCTATAAAGATACATACCTTGAGGATATTGTTGATCATATGACATACGAAGAGCGTATTGCCGATGTGGATGGCTTCGTTGCACAGGCTAAACCATCTTTTTCACGTCGTACACTATCTGCTATTTCGGAAACAATGGGAAGAAAGCATAAATTATATGGCATTACAAACGCAGATCTGGAAGTCTTCTTATATCTACATAAAAAATGTTACACAAATGGAGTCATTCCAAATGTAACAATACATATGATGTGGGAAGATTACAAACTGTATAAAGAAGAATTTGCTTACATACAGCATTCTCAATTCTACATTGCATTAAAGAAATTAAGTATACATAACATTATTTCGGTTGAAAATGAACTAGATGGCCGATATACAATTAAATTAACTCATTTTATGAATGAAGAAACTGAAAAGGCCAATGCATATGTTTATATTAGCCCAGTGGTATTTACAAAAGCTTTCTTTGAGTTATCAATTGCATCTAAGAAACTATTCTTAGATATTGCAATGCAACAGCACAGTGAAACTACACTAAAACGTTCCTTAGACAAACAAGATGAAAGAGGGAATAAAACTCATTTTGGTGGGATGTACCGCTTCTTACATAAAAAATACCCACATCAGATACGTGCGGTTATAACAGAGTTAACAACTGCATTACCACGTACAGGGACTCCACTATTCAAAATTTGTAAATTACAAAAAGGGGTTAAGAATAAAAAAAGATATACAACTCTATATCTATCCTTACATACGGATTTCTTATGTACAAAAGAAAGCGGAGAAGTACAGTATCGTGATCCATTCACACCAAAGCTTACATACGCTCGTAAAGCTCGTTTTATCGAATCAGTACTACAAGAGATGAGTATTGGAGAATTTACACAAGACATGAACAAATTTATCCATGTGCTAAAACATACATGCAATCGACAAATTCGAAGTGTAATTCATAGCTTACGTGACATGATAGATCGTAATGAAGAATATCCAAGCAAGTTAGTATATACACTGAAGAAATTATTAAATCAAACATCACAATATAAAATTCTTGATACAGCTGCTAAAGAAGGTATCTATCCACTTATTACACAGCATGTTCCAAAAGAACAAAAAGAACAAGCTGTATTTGATTTCGGATTGCATTTCTCTATGTATTCTCTGCGAAACATCAAAAAGTTGTTCCGCAAAACGTATGAATTACTAAACTCTAAATTTGCTGTACCTGTTACAGAGGAATCGTATCACCGCAACTATCTAAAGTATCAAGAAGAAACATTGTTTAGAAAGTACGCCTATGAACAAGGTACAAACCTAAATGCTTATATGGCTTTAGAAATAGAAATACGTGAACTCTTAAAGGCGAGAGGACATAAAGAACGCTTTATTCCTAGTGATGTTCGAGAATTGTTCATTGAAAAGATAGATAAATTACCGAAAGAAAAGCTTCGTGTTATTGAAGTACCAGATAACTTTAATTTAATTACATTTATGCGTGCCTTTGAACAGTTAATACGCGCTGGTACCTCAGTAACAACAGCTGAGCAAGTACTGACAGCCATGAAAGCGAACTAATCATAATCAGCTCTCTATTTTTGAAAAAAATTCAACATAGAGGGCTATTCGTGTTGCTACGTTTATTTAAAAGAGCTTTACTCCTTCTTCACAATAAGTAACTTTACTCGATTCTATTCATAATAGAGTCTTTTTTTATGCAATCATATACAAAAATAGTATGGTACTTATCTCAATTTCCACACATACCTTCATAAAAAGACGTTATGGGTTGTCTAACTACATTCAAATACCTACAAGAAATCATAAGAAATAAATTAATTTTCGTGGATAAGTAGATAAATAACACATAATGTGAGTAATTTACTGCAATTATCATTGATATAAATAGCTTATACGCCTTTATCTATCAAAAATCATCAATATTTATGTGAGTTATGTGCTTAATATGGATCATGTTGATTAATTAACACATAATGTGAATCTTTTGTGGGTATCTATAATCAAATTGTGGATATTCCGTGAATTCATATGAAATTTCACGATTGAATAAATATGTTTAATAATGTATTAATTTGTTTCATTTTTTATGTAGAAATACTAAGTTTCATTTATGATTATTTGTAGTTTTTAGAGCTTAATATGGTTTGTTTTTCTGCTGTAAAATTCTACTATTTATGATTTTTTACGCTATGTAATGTTAAAAGGCTTTGTTACAGTAAGGATATACGTACATTTCTCAGTCCTATAAAAGTTTTATCTTTATATTTTAAATATATATAAGATATATATTTATATTAGATTTTATTAATTACTATTCATAAACAAACTGATATAGTATAACGATAAACAATGATTATAGAAAAACTAACAAAACTATAGCGTTCATTAAATACCATTGTGTGTTCAAAAATAAATCTATAACTATCCTCACAGTTATTTTTTAAGGCTATAACAACATGTCAGAGAATTTAAGATTCCTGTCAAACGTCATTCCTATTTTGGAATGACGTATTTTTTTAGGGACAAATTCGAAAACTCATATCATTATCATATGTATTTAGTGTATCTAGAATTCTATATGGATGGTGAAGACATATGAATCAATATCAAATGCTGTATAGTACACCTTATCTGTATTCTTCTCGAACATTGAATCAAATGTACAAAGCTACTAAAAATGAAGAAAACGTATGTGCTATACAAGAACACATGCGACGACATGAAGTATACCTGGACCGACAATACCGAGGGTATTATCATTTAAGTCAAAAAATCGAAGAAGATCTATATGGTGATGAACTGGCTGTCTCCTGGAATCAGTTATTAGACGAATATCAACTTTTTAAGGACAGTAAAGGGAATTTATCCATTAAACCAAAAGGATGGGGTTAATATGACAATCATTGGAGAGCTAGGGATTGTATATGGCGTGACGGGGGCTTCAGTTTTAGGAATAAAATTGCTGAAGAAGAAAGGTTTTTATCTTCCAGATTGGTTGCTACGTTCGGGTCTTAAATGCTTACTAATTGGGAGTGTTTGGTACGTTCTAATGGATATTCTAGATGTGTTTCTACGCTAGCATTACATCTGGTAGTTGAAAATGATTATAATAGCGCATTTTAAACAGCTTTTTCTAAGCTTCCATACAGGCTCAACTACCTTAAGGAGGTATGGAGGAAATGTTGTCACTTTTATTAATCCCAGCAACCTTTATAACTGTAGCTTATTTTTACCAAAGTAATGGACTGAATGATAAGAAAAAAATTGCAACGTTTTTTGAAATTACAAAGGTTTGTGTTCAACATAAAGGTGAATTACAATATCCCATTTTTATAAAAGAAATTAAAGATGATATAAGTATGAATTATGTTTACAAGTTGCCACTTGGTGTACCTAGTCAACTAATCCAAAAGTTAGCTGAAGTATTAGAAGAAGGTCTATATAAACCTGTTAAAATATCGTTTCATCAAAGAGAGCTTCATATTCGAGTATTTAGCCAAAGAATACCTGAAATGTGGAATTGGTCTAAGGATTTATTAAAAGAGCATACATGGAGAGTTGTGGTGGGGAAAGCGTTAGATAAACATGTGTATCATGATTTCGAGAAAACACCGCATATGTGCGTGTCGGGTATGACACGGTTTGGAAAAACAGTATTCCTAAAAAATGTGATGACTAGTTTGATTTTGCAACAATCCCAACACGTGAAATTTTTTATTATTGATTTAAAAGAAGGGCTAGAGTTTAGTCCTTACAAAGAGTTATCCCAAGTTGTAGAAGTCGCTGAAAACCCGAAACAGGCATTAGGAATGTTGGGAAGAGTACGTGAAAAGATGGTAAAACAGATTGAAATGATGAAGAAGTCCTATTTTACTAATATCATAGACACAACGATTAGAGAACGTTGCTTCATCATAGTAGATGAAGGAGCAAATCTTTGTCCGACACAAGGATTACCTAAAAAACAACGTGATGTTTTATTTTTGTGCCAGGAGATGTTGTCCGAAGTCGCAAGAATCGGAGGTGGTTTAGGATTCCGGCTCATATTTTGTACGCAATATCCAACCTCTGATACATTACCAAGGCAAATTAAACAAAATGCTGATGCGAAAATAGGCTTTCGATTACCAACGGCGGTCGCTTCACAAGTTGCTTTGGATGAACCAGGTCTTGAAGATTTACCTTCTCTTCCAGGAAGAGCATTATTTAAGACTGATCGTACAGAAGAAATTCAGGTGCCTTTTTTAAAGGATACAGATATGTGGGAGTTACTAAAGCAATATAAGGTGGTGAAGCAAAATGAGGCATCAAACACTCAAACAGAAAGCGAGACAAATCGAGATTTTATCCACTTTGAGTAAGTTGGATTTTTTAACTAGGAGGCAATTACAAGCCATCCACTGTCTAGGGAGTATTCGAAATGCAAATCGTGTATTAAAGGATATGCACCCGTATTGTCACATTACAAAAATGGCTCGTGAACACGTATATTATTTAAATAAAAAGGGACGGAATTTATTGGGAATTACAAAAGAAGTAAAGAAAAGTAGTCAATTACAGCACATATTAATGCGAAACGAAAGCTGGATGTGGCTTGGATTTCCAGAATGGAAAACAGAAAGACCTATCCAGTTTTCAATTAATGGTCAACGGTATCAGATGATTCCTGACGCAACGTATTTTGAGGCTAATGTTCCCCATTTTGTTGAAATAGATCGTATGCAACATATGAAGGCAAACGAACATAAAATACAGTTATATGGCCATATAACAGATATTTATAAAAGACAGAATGCTATTGTTCCAGTAATTAATTTTTTTACATTATCAGACTATCGACAATCAAAGTTAGAGCAATATGCTATAAACCGAAATGTGTTTATGAGAACATTTGTAATGGAAGATATATTTTAGTTGTTTTAAGCATTTATGTCCCAAAAATCATGATAATCAATACGTTTATCAAATCTCCTTAGTGTTTTAATGATTTTAGTTGCGGATGTTAAGGTGGGAATACGATCCTTCTTATTTGCTAAATCACTTATTAAGGATTTACTTAATCCGGTTCGTTGTACTAACCATTGTTGTTTAATCCCTCTACGGTCTAAATAGTCACCAAATGGAGTTCTCTTTTTTCCTAACCCAAACACGGGAATCCCTCCTAATTAAGCTTGTGGTAATAATAACTTGTCCAAATTTCCATAAATCTAAACGTTTGTTCATAAATATGGAATTATAATTTAAAATAAAGCATAGAATCATATAAAGAAAATCTAAAAAATGTGTAATAATTTTGAAGAATGTAGCATTCATAGTAATAGCTACAAGTTGCTGATACACTATCCTAATGGCAACTTGTTGCAAAGTGTATTCTTACAAAATAAAAAGCTTAAATCCATTGGTGCATAAGGATTTAAGCTTTTTTAAATTTATGAAGAATCGAGGATGAGTTTAATAAATTAAGAGATATTAAACTATTCAACATTCGAATTTTGAAGAACATTGTAATGATTTCATTGGTTTTAATCGTATAATCTTCTAAATTTTTCACTTCCCTTTTCCACTCAACAGCTGTTATTAAAAATTTTCATTTGAGTAATCTTATTTTCAATTTCTTTCCGAATAATCTTCTTTATATTACACATACTAAATCTAAGCCGATTTCCCACCGGCTGTACTCTTGCAAAATGGAGCTCACTCCTCCGTTCCAGTAAAAACAGGTGGGTAACTTCAATTGTTACCTGCCAATTATAAGTATACTCGTTGATTTTCATGTCCATACTGTTTAAAGAAGGCATTCCATGCCATTCGGATTGACCTCCAGCACATGATAAATTTACAACCGTTCCTATATATGGTAATGGCATTCTGTTGTATATTGGAAAAGCCGATTTTCAGACTCTAGGAAAAAGAATTTCTCAAGAAAATTGGCTGGACACTAACGATTCTAACAATACTAAAATATATGTTGGAAGGTTTCATGGTTCTAAAAACTCAACTGAAACTGAATGGTCAGTTGAAATTGACTTGGCTGAAAGATTGTTAATTTACGTACACAAACCTGCATATAATGCTAGAAGTATATCCTCGCTAAAGGATTTAGAATTTCAGGATATTCATATCTTAAACTGGGGTAATTATAGATCTCTTTTCCCTGAAATTTCTGGATTAAGATGGACAAGTAAGTTAGACGATTTGGTATTTGAAATGTATAAATGGGTGTAGTCTAACCCATAAATTAATTAAAATTTATGAATAGATGTGGTGAAACAAAGTTGGGTGGGAACCCAAATATATTTGTACTATAAGAAAAGTCTTATGTTGATCAAGTCGGAGGAAGGCGCCTTTGGGTGTCTTTTTTATGCACAAAAAGCCTCATCTTCCTATAAAAAGGATAAGGCCTTTACAACAAACAATAATTGCAACTAAATTAACTTTATATTATATTAACTTTAAATAATATTATACAAATAAAGTGCTAAATAGTAGGTGGGGAAAATGGAATTTAACGATTTGGGTATTACCATTAAAGAACTTCGAATGAAAAAAAATATATCTCAATCCGAATTATGTCATGGAATATGTTCACAAGGTCAAATTAGCAAGATCGAAAAAGGTGTGATTTATCCATCTAGCATATTGTTATATCAATTATCTGAAAGACTTGGTATTGATCCAAATAATATATTTGCACTAACTCAAAACAAAAAAATTAAATATGTAGAAAATGTAAAATATGTAATAAAAGATTGCTTAAAACAAAAACAATATAAAGAACTTTATGAAATAGTAAAAAAGGAGAAAAACTTAAATAACTTTCAAACAAATGAAGAGAAACAATTTCTAATATGGCATGAAGCAATTGCTATATTTGAGGTAAATAGATCAACCAAAACTGCTTTAACTCTTTTAAATTATGCATTAAAACTAACTTTAACCAATTCTGATTTTTTATCAGAAAGAGAAATAGATATTATGCATACAATGGCTATATTTCATGGAGAAAATAAAGAATATGAAAAAAGTATTACTATATTAAGAAGATGTTTATCTGATTTTAATAAGTTAAATTTTCCTAGAGATAAAGAAATTAAACTAAAAATCATTTTAAATTTAGCAAAATCTTTGGCCTTCACATATCAAAATGAAGAGGCAATAAAATACATTGATAAGGGCATTAAATTAGCAATTAATCTAAATACTTTATACCTATTAGGTGAACTATTCTATTTAAAAGGTCTGTTTTTATTAAAGATTAAACAACACAATGTAGAAGATGTTGTTTATAACTGGAAAAAAGCATTATTTATATTTGAACTAACAGAAAAAGAATATTATACAAAACTGATACCAGATAAACTTATTGAAATACAAAATAAAAAACACTCATAAATTCGTAAAAACTACTTACAAATCCCTATAGTTTTTAAACTTATCACTATATTATTAAAATTAAAATGATTCAAGTCGGAGGAAGGCATCTAAGGGTGTCTTTTTTTTATAGAAATCTACCCCATGCCCACCAACTTAAAAATTCAGAATTACCTCAAAATGCAAAAATGAACTTTTTGTAAAAGTTAACAAAAAATTTTGTTCTGGATGTACTAAAAAATTTTAGCTTGATAGTAATGTCTTGATATCCACAAATAAAAGTGATTTGAACGTAAGGAAATTGTAAGAAATGGATAAGAAAAAAGAAATTTTTATTGTATAGGATACAAATATAGAGAAGCGTAAAAGAGGGAGGATAAATAGGGTACATTTATACGAAAAACAAACTAGTAATAAGAACATTCTAAATGAAAAAGTAATTTATGATACTAACATATGTGTAAAAAAGAGAGGATTTATCTTTGGTTATGACAGAATGGAGTATGTGTCAATTTTACCGTCATTAGTGACAATAACAAATAGTATGAAGTCGAAAGTCTAAATACCCTTAGGTAGCTCTCATAGGTGTAAGATCTATGAGGGCTTTTCATCATACTGCAGATAATTTCACGTACCGTAATTATTAATAAATAAAACCAAAATCTTCAACAAGGGATTCTTTCTCTCTTTTGAAATCTATGCGCTTAAACACATGTTACTTTGAAATACAATTCATTGAAGAGAGCTGTAATAGCCTCTCCTTTTTTATTTACTAAATTGCTTATACTTCTCTGACATGACTTTTAACCTTTCATTATGCTTATCTGTAAATTTATATAAGACAAATCCATTTTCTCTCCTGCAATTTAACAATTTATTCTTAAATGAATATTTTTTAACATTCAATATAGCGTAACATCAATATAGTTGCAATTATTGTTTATAAAAAACTGCAGCGTAATCGTTTACATTACAAGGGAAATACATAATAATCAATTGATTTATATTTATCTGTAGAAATTTTTTAAATCTATTAATTTTATACTACGTTTACAAGCATTCTTAAACTTGGAATTCATGTATTGAAGTTAAGCTATTACATATAAATGGGGTGATTTCTACAGATTTTAAAAACAAAATTAATAATATAATAAGCGTTTTATTCACTTTATTATATGAATCTACTATAAATGTTAAATTACATAAATATATCATAACTTTTTTTTATAGTAGATCTCTGAAAAAATATCTATAGGGGGTTATTAAAATTATGAAAAAACAAATTGCAGCACTTACATTAGCAACGACTCTCGGCTTGAGCATTCAGCCAATTGTAAGTTCAGCCGAAACAGCTCAAAATATGCAAGCTACTGAACAGAGTGGTTGGGTAAAAGATGGAAATGGAACATGGTTCTACTTTGAAAATGGTGTAAAAAAAACAGGCTGGCTGAAAGATAATGATAGATGGTACTACCT
>NZ_QNUD01000060.1:0-12244 GCF_008042405.1 Bacillus sp. SH7-1 | reverse complement strand
ATAATAAATAATTATAAGAAGGTGGATAAAATGGAACAACAAATCGTTATTAAACCATATCAAAATGACTGGCAGGAAGAGTATTTAATAGAAAAAGAGAAATTTATTTCTTTATTCGGAGGAGATTGTATTGCTATTGAACATATAGGGAGCACATCCGTACAAGGATTAGGAGCGAAACCCCTAATTGATATGATGATTGGTGTAACGGATTTGCAAATTACCGAAAATTGGATTGATGATTTGTTGAAAATTGGATATGAATATGTGCCAAAGGAATCAACTAATTGGCGCTTTTTTAGAAAGGGGAAATGGAGAGCGGGTACCCATCATTTGCACGTTTATATTTATAATAGTGACGAATGGGAAAATAATCTTTTATTTCGAGACTTTCTAACAAAACATGAATGGGCACGCAATGAATATAGAGAATTAAAAGAGAAACTTGCAGCTACATTTCCGTTTGATCGTGCTTCATATACAAGTGCAAAAGCGCCGTTTATTCAAAATATGTTAGAATTGGCCAAAACTCAAAAAATTTAAAATTACAGATTATTATCTGAAAAATTTTAAAAATCCCTTCCTGCGTTACTTATAGGAAGGGATTTTTTATTTTGTCATAACGATATACATTATTTCTAATTATTGGAGACAGATTAGTTTATTTATTTCAATATTTCTAGTACATTGAAAATATTAAGGGGGAATTAAGAAATGAAAGCGATTGTACATCAATATAAAAAAGGGGTAGAGGGATTAGAATATAAATTTTTATCTGAAACAAATCCTAAAGCCGGTGAAGTAAAAGTAAAGTTAAAAGCTGCAGGATTAAATCATAGGGATTTATTTATTATAAACAATAGAAAAGAAATGGATTTACCGTTAGTAATAGGGTCAGATGGCTCAGGTATTGTTACAGAAATCGGAGAAGGTGTTTCAAATAACTTATTAAATAACGAAATTATAATAAATCCTAGCATTGGATGGGAAAATATTGCCGAAGTACCAGAGTTACCAGAGGTGTTAGGGGGACCGAGAGATGGGACGTTTGCTGAATATGTGATTGTGCCAGCTAAAAATGTAGTAGCAAAACCGTCATATCTTACTTGGGAAGAGTCTGGCGTATTATCTTTATCGGCATTAACTGCATATAGGGCGCTTTTTACAAAGGGTAGATTGAAGTGTGGAGAACATGTTTTAATTCCCGGTATAGGCGGAGGTGTAGCGACATTTGCCATGTTATTTGCAAAAGCAATTGGTGCAAAAGTAAGTGTTACTTCAAGGGGAGAGAACAAAAGAAAGTTTGCCGAAACATATGGTGCAGACTTTTCTTTTAATAGTTCTGGAAATTGGGAAGAAAGTTTACGCGGAGAGAAAGTCGATTTAATAATCGATAGTATAGGTCCAGCAACATTCTTAAAATACTTTGATGTATTAAAACCAAATGGGAGAATTGTTAATTTTGGTGCAAGCTCCGGAGATAAAATTGAATTACCTTTACGAGCGTTATTTTATAATCAAATCGATATTATGGGGACATCTATGGGTAGCCGTGAGGAATTTAATAAAATGATTAAGTTTATAGAGAAACATAAAATTAAACCAATTATTGATAGAGTGTATTCGTTAGAAGAAGCCATTCAAGCGTTAAGCCGTATGGAACAAGGAGAACAATTTGGTAATATCGCACTTCGTATGTAATAAAAATATGATTTAGCAACTAGTATATTTAAATAACTATGTTATGTATTCTACACATAAAAAGCATATAATTCGTATTGTTTTAAAGGTTTTTCAGCTTTATACATAATTAGCCGTTATAATTAGTCTTAATATTGTCAAATGAGTACTAGTAAAATGAGAATTAGATGAGAAAAATTTAAGTCCATTTTCATATTGATGTTGTATACTGTGTAAATCAAGAACGCTTTTATGTAAGGAGAGAGTATTATGAATTACACAGTATTTCAATGGTTTAATAATTTTGCTGGATCGTCTAAACTATTAGATGCGCTAATGATTGCTATTACAAATAGTGCTGTATATGTAGCAATTTTGTTTATGTTTATCTTATGGTTTAATAATGGAAAGAAAGTCAGTGCCATTAAAAAACAATACACAGTGTTATATACGACACTTTCAGTCATTATCGCATTACTAGTAAATGTTGTGATACATGCGGTATATTACCATGCACGTCCGTTTGTATCACATGATGTACATCAATTAGTGCCACATGCAGCAGACTCATCATTTGTTAGTGATCATTCTGTACTTGTATTTTCCATTGCATTTGTATTTTTACTTAGAGGAGAAAAACTTAAATATGTCGCTCTTATTTGGGCAGTATTAGTCGGTATATCACGTATGTACGTAGGTGTTCATTATCCTCTAGATATACTTGGTGCTGCTTTCTTAACATTTATTACGAGCGGCTTAGTAATGCAAAGTACACGTATGTTTGAACCGATAGCGAGATTTGTATTCAAAATGTACGCATTGGTAGCGAAACGAATTCCTTTTCTAGCGAAATATAATCATATAGCTTAATTTTTATAAATAACTATTTGTAAGTGTATTTAAGAGTTCGCCTTTGGAAATCCAGAGGCGAACTTTTTTATTGTGAACAAGATAAGAGGATACGTAATAAAAGGGTGCCGAAAACACAACTTAAATTAGTAGTATCGAGCACCATGTGACAAATTTATCGCGCTTGAATATTCATAAATTTCACGCACCGCACTATAAATAGATAAATAAACAGAAACAATAGCTACTTTCAGAACGTTTTAAAGGAATTAAAAAGAAAAGTTCGAAACATATAGTATTGAAATCAAAAACTACATAATTTGTAGCACACCTTTGCCGTAATTAATTGTGAAAGAAAGGAGATCAATATGCATAAACTTCAAACGAATAAAGGCGCGCGGTATTTTATGATTGCTTTTATTGTTTTGTTTCTTATTATGCTTTTGCGTTTTTTCTATATTCAAGCAGTAGGGGTCGTGCATAATGTGAACGTCAAGGATCTTGCAACTGAACAACATAATAAAAATGGTGTTTTGGAAGCAAATCGTGGCACAATATATGATCAAACTGGAAAGGTGCTAGTCCAAGATTCTACAACGTATCGTGTTGTTGTGAATTTAAAAGGAACAGATAAAGTGAAAAATAAAGATGAAACCGCCGGGCAATTAGCTGATGCGCTTGAAATTGATAAAGAAGATGTGTTAAAAAATTTTCATGAGGGGCGTACGCAAGTTGAAATCGGAAAAGTTGGTCGAAATTTATCTAGAGAAAAGAAAGAACAAATTAAAAAATTAAAAATCCCGGGTGTATCTTTTATGTCTGAGAAAGCAAGAGTATATCCAAATGAAGATTTTGCATCTTATATACTTGGTTTTGCTAGACCAGACGATAAAGGAAATACAGAAGGGAAATTTGGTCTTGAAAAAAGTTTGGATAAATATTTGCGCTCGACAAATGGGAATATAGAATATGTAGGAGCGCGAAGAGGTATCCCGCTTACAAATGATATAGGGAAAATAGAACCCGCTAAAAATGGAAATAACGTTTACCTTACGCTTGATAAACAAATTAATAGTTTTTTAGAAGAATCGATGAATAAGGCACAAGAGCACTATGATCCTTCCATGTTAGTAGGAATCATAGCGGATCCAAAGACAGGGAAAGTTTTAGCAATGTCTAGTAAACCTAGTTTTAATCCTAATAAAGGCGATATTGAATACTTTTTAAATGATCCAATCGCAAATGCATATGAACCAGGTTCAACAATGAAAATATTTACGTTAGCTGCTGCAATTAATGAAGGTGTATACAACGGGAAAGAATATTTTCAATCCGGAAAATATTCCGTTGGTTCATCTGATATAAAAGATCATAATGGTGGATTTGGATGGGGATCTATTACATTTGATGAAGGATTTGAAAGATCATCAAACGTAGCTTTTTCTATTTTAGAAGATCAATTATTAAAACCAGATAAATTTAAGCAATATATGAATAAATTTGGATTCAACCAAAAAACCGGAATAGATTTACCTGGTGAAAGTAAAAATACTTTATTATTAAATACACAAATTCAACAAGTCACAACTTCTTTTGGACAAGGTTCTACAGTAACTCCTATTCAATTAATCCAAGCTGCTACTGCTATAGCGAATGACGGGAAAATGATGCAACCATATATCGTTGACAAAGTTGTAAATCCAACAAACAAACAAGTTATTATGGAAAATCAACCGAAAGAAATTGGGAATCCGATAAAAAAAGAAACAGCGAACAAGGTAAGAGACTTAATGGAACGTGTTATTACGTCTTCAAAAGGGACTGGTACAATGTATAAAGTGGATGGTTATCCAATTGGAGGTAAGACAGGGACAGCACAAATTCCGAATCCTGAAAATGGACGATATATGGAAGGGAAAGAAAATTATATTTTTTCATTTTTAGGTATGGCTCCGATTGATGACCCAGAGTTAATTGTATACTTAGCTATTAAGCAGCCAAAGTTAAAGGGAGATGAGTATGGAGCTCAGCCGCTTGCTGAAATATTTAAACCAGTTATCAAAAATAGCCTTGAATATTTAAAGGTGAAACCATTTACAGAAAAACAAATGACAGATGCAACGAAACGATCTCAATTAAAAGTACAAAATTATATCAACCAATCAATAGATACAGTAGAGAATAGTGTAAAAGAAGAAAAACTCCAGCCGATAATTTTAGGAGAAGAAAAAATCAAAAAACAATATCCGCAGTCTGGTGAAGTAATGAGTGGAGGGGATCGTATATTTTTATTAGGAAGTAACCCCAAAATGCCAAATTTAAAAGGGTGGTCCATGCGTGATGCTATGTATTTCTCTAAACTATTAAAATTAGATTTAAAAACTACAGGGACAGGCTATGTAACGAGTCAAAGCATTGAAAAGGGACAAGATATACAAGAAGGAGATATATTAGAACTAGAATTAGAACCACCATTACAACCGTTAGCAGAGGCGAATACAAATTAATTTGGGCAATGTGAAGGGTCTATAGACAATAGGCTCTTTTTTTATAGATGTAAGTAATTTCACGCACCGTAATTTTTAGAAAAAATAATAAAGAATAGAATTAACAGTGAAGTATCATTAAATATCTGATTATTTTTTATTTACAGTTAAAAATAATTGTGATAATATGGAAAAAATCAAATGCAGTGAAGAGAAGAGTAAATAAAATGAATTTTTCACAGAGAGCTCCATTTAGCTGAAAAGGAGTAAAAATTCTTTATTGAACCAAGCCTCTGAGCAGCGCATCGGAACCTATTATTAGGGGATGGTGTGACGGGAGCTCCCGTTATAGAGCTATGGTATAAGCATGAAGAATGCAGTACCTGATAAGGTTAATATGGCGACATATTAACAAACTAGGGTGGCACCGCGATGATAAATCTCGTCCCTAAGACTAAAAGTCTTAGGGGTGGGATTTTTTTATTGGTTTAAAACAATTTGGAAAGCGGGGCCTAAAATGAAAAACTTACTTAAAAATTGGAAATATCCTTTATTACTATTGTCTGGAGTTGGTATTGCAAATTTAGGGGCATGGATTTACTTAATAGCACTGAATGTACTTGTCTATCATATGGGTGGCTCAGCCTTAGCAGTTGCTACTTTATATGTAATTAAACCATTAGCCGCTTTATTTACAAACGCTTGGTCAGGAAGCATGATTGATCGTTTAAATAAACGGAAGTTAATGATTCACCTCGATATATATCGCGCGGTATTTATCGCTATTTTACCTTTACTTCCATCACTTTGGATGGTTTATGTGTTCGTATTCTTTATAAGTATGGCCAGTGCGATTTATGAACCAACTGCTATGACATATATGACTAAATTAATTCCAGTTGAGAAAAGACAACGTTTCAACTCATTGCGTAGTTTAATAGGATCTGGTGCTTCTGTAATTGGTCCATCGATAGCGGGAGCATTGTTAATAGCAAATACATCAGAGTTTGCTATATATATGAATGCTATAGCATTCCTCTTATCCGGAGTAATTACATTGCTGCTACCTAATCTTGATAAAAAAACTGATATTCATACATCAAATGACAGGTTATCTTTAGCTGTACTAAAAAAAGATTGGAACATCGTTTTAAATTTTAGTAAAAAATCTTTGTATATCGTTTTTGTGTACTTCTTATTCCAAGGGATGATGGTGTTAGTTGCCGCAAATGATTCACTTGAATTGTCATTTGCGAAAGAAGTTTTATTGTTAACAGATAGTGAATATGGCTTTTTAGTTAGTATCGCTGGAGCCGGCTTTATTTTAGGAGCAATAACAAATACAATTTTATCAAAAAAATTAACACCTTCATTTTTAATTGGAATAGGATCATTATTCATCGCAATCGGTTATATAATTTATGCTTTTTCAAATGAGTTTTTAATGGCTGCAATTGGATTCTTTCTTTTATCTTTCTCTATGGCGTATGCAAATACAGGGCTTAACACTTTTTATCAAAATAATGTCCCTGTCCATATAATGGGACGGATTGGGAGCATATATGGCTTATTTATTGCAGGTATCACCATTTTGATTACGATTTTGTTTGGAGTTGCAACCCAATTTATTTCGATACAACTCGTAGTTATTGTAGGATCATTGGTAATGCTACTGATTACTATCATATTGTGTGTGTTTACTTTATTGCCTTCACATTCTAAGGTGCATTCTTCTGAGTCGATGCATTCGAAATAGTTTTAGAATTTACGGTGATATATAGGAGGGTTCACCCTCCTATATATGGAAATATAAGAAGTTTGAACAATATTGATGAACAAGGGTGATTTTTATAATGAAAACAAAAGATCAAATAGACAACGTTGTAAAAGAAATACATCGGCATATAGATTTCTCAGGGGTAATTTTAGTGAAAGAGGAAAAAAGCGTAGTCTTTGAAGAGGCGTTTGGTTATGCAAATCGAAATGAATGTATAAACAATACAATACAAACTAGATTCGGAATTGCCTCAGGATGTAAAATATTCACAGCAATTGGCATCTGTCAACTTGTTGAAAGGGGTGTAATTACTTTTCATACAAAGTTAAAAGATTGTTTGAGTATTAAATTTCCAAATTTCAATGAAGATATTACAATACATCACCTTCTGACACATAGTTCGGGTATTCCGGATTATTTTGATGAAAGTATTTTGGATAACTTTGAGGATCTTTGGAAAGAAACTCCTATGTACCTATTAAAAAGTTTAAAAGACTTTTTACCACTATTTCAAAACAGAGATATGATGTTTGCACCAGGAAGTAAGTTTCACTACAACAATGCAGGGTTTATCATACTTGGATTAATAATCGAAGAACAGACAGAACTTAAATTTACGGAGTATATAGAAAAAAACATATTTAAACTAATCGATATGAATGATTCTGGCTATTTCTCTTTAGATAGATTACCAAGACACACAGCTCTCGGATATATACAAGATGAAATTAGCCAGACATGGAGAACAAATGCTTACTCTATTCCGATAAAAGGTGGTTCTGATGGTGGAGCTTTTATTACTGCGCCAGACATGCTGAAGTTCTGGGAAGCATTGTTTAACTATGAAATCATAAACCGAGAATATACAAAAATACTATTAACTCCTCACATTCAAGTGAATAATAAACAGTCTTACGGCTATGGAATATGGATTGAAACAAGGGAAAATAAGATATTCAAATATCATGTAATGGGATATGATCCAGGAGTCAGTTTTCGCTCAGCCGTATATCCAGACTTAGGAATTACATTAGTTATTCCATCGAATAAAGGGGCAGGACCCGAAAAATTAATGAAAGAAATAGAAGGAGCTTTTTAATTATATGGATATAGAAATTAGAGCGTATAGTAAAGAGGATGAAACAGGTTGGATACGTTGTCGTGTGTTATCTTTTCTAGATACAGCATACTACGATAATATATTTAGAGAGAAAGAAAAATATGAAAATCCTGCTATTGAATTAGTAGCTGTATATGAAAATCAAATTGTGGGTTTAATAGATATTGAATACGAATTAGAAGAACGTACAGTTTGTTCAAGAGGGACTGGTCTTGGCGGTATGATTTGGCATATTGCAGTTCATCCGGATTTCCGTAGAATGAAAATTGGTAATCAACTATTAAAGGAAGCGGAGAAGTTAGCGAATGAACTTAACCTAAATCGCCTAGAAGCATGGACTAGGGACAATTTATGGGTTCATGGATGGTATGAAATGAACGGTTTTGTAAACGTAGACTCCTATTTACACGTATATAGCGATCATACTGACGAGATGAAAGGTGTAATGAAAAGTAATATAGATCAGTTATATCCAGTTCAAACATTTGCTCATTATACAGGTGAAAATAAAGAAGAGATAAGAAAACAATTTAAACGGGTTCATGATTGTTTTTGTTTTGAAAAGTATTTTAGTTAATGAGGAACCCTTTATTTACTAAATAAAGGGTTTTCTAATTCTGCACAAATACATATGATTATATGGATTTGTGCAGAATTAGAAAAACATTACTATATAGTTATAAATTTTAATTATTAATTCATATGAAAGGATGTGTTAACAATTTGTATATGATCAACGGTAGCTTGTTTATTATTTTAGGGGTTATTTGTTATTTCATTGTACGTGGAATATTAATTGGTACCAAAAATAAAAAACATGTGATTTGGTGGAAAGAAATAATAAGTTTTTTATTCTTGGTCTACATTTGTATGGTTGTTGCAGTAACTTTATTCCCTTTACCAATCGGTTTTCCTTCTAATATTGAAAATCTGAATCGCTCGGTCAATATAATACCATTTGCATCAATTATTAAAGACATCAATCAAATTGGTAGTGCTTATGATGGAGATGCCCTATTTATGATTGGTCTAATTGTAAGAAATGCAGGCGGGAATATTTTATTATTAATGCCTTTAGGGTTTTTAGCACCAATCCTATGGGATAAATATAAGAAATTCAAAAATACAATTTTATTAGGATTTTCTATATCAACTAGTATTGAATTGCTGCAATTAATTCAGTCTTTATTTAGTGGAGTGGGACGAATTACTGATATTGATGATGTAATGTGTAACGTTATAGGTTGTATTGTTGGATACTTTATTTATAAAATCACTATAATGCTAGCTGCTAAATTTAACATTCAAGTATTTAATGAGACGGATTCTAAAAGAATAGAAACTATTGATAACTAACAATTCATACGTGTTAAAGTATACATTTATTTTGAATAAAGATGATAAAAGACGTACGAGTCAAAAGTACGTCTTTTTACTTTTATAAATAAGCTTTTGGCTATTATGGTGTAACATAATAAATAGACAATAGTATAATCGGAAATGCATAATAAATTAATAAAAAAGTGTAAATACATTCATCCCTTGTTTATCAATGTTGTGAATGGTAATACTAAATAACATTGAACTTTTATAACAAGGGATGATAATATGATATTCATTTACACGGATTTCGGTGGAACACATTCAACTGCACTCGCTGCAGCTTATCATTTAAATAAATTACCAACGGATCGTAAGCTAACAAAAGAAGAAATATTAAATGTAGATTATTTTAATAAATTGAAAACTGAAGATATGGGGAAAATTATTTTTCATGGAATAGATGAAAATGGTAACCCGGTTTATACGATTGGATGCGGCGCATCGAAAGTTGTTGTACCTGCGATGAAGCATTTAGGAGAGATTCTACAAAAACATTATCAAAGTCATGAAAAGATTATTTTTTCTAATACATCACCAACAGTGCCTTTACCAATGACTTTTGGCGGTCTGTTTTCTAGAAGGTTTCACATCGACTTTATCGGTGTACCACTACTTGTATGGGGTGCAAAACTTAGCTGTGATAACGTACAAAGACTTGTTAGTTATACGAAAGAATCCGGGCGATTAACAAATGATTATGTTGTGATTTTAGATAACGAAACTTTTAAATAATGTAAGATAAAAGGAAAATCAAGCAAATTTCTTGATTTTCTTTTTAATTTGTGAAAAAGACAAGAAATATTCACATTTATCATCTATCTACTATAGCCAAAACAATAAAGTCCTGTTACTATTACAGGGATATTCTCTTTTCATAACATAAATATATAGAAAAATTAGAAAAGAGGAATTGAATTAAGGGAGGAACAACATGAAGCGTGTTGCTTGGATTACTGATAGTACAACTGCGAGTTTTACAACAGAAGGAGATAACTTTGTTATCCCAATTGAAGTTATTATTGATGGTGTGTCGTACAAAGATTGTGAAGAAGGTGTGCGTGAGCGCGTTTATAATGCTTTAAACGAAGGTAAAACTGTCACTACATCACAGCCTAACATAGGGGAAATGGTAGAGTTATTTTCGAAATGCAAAGAAGAATATGAACAGGGATTTGCAGTTGCTATTAGCGGAAAAGTAAGTGGAACCTATCAAAACATGAAATTGGCTGCAGAAATGGCAGGTTTCCCATTAACGGTATTAGATAGTGAAACAACAAGCTATCCAATGGATGAACTAATTAGAAAAGCGAAATCGTTATACAATGATGGTATGACTTTACAAGATATACACAAAACATTAGTAGATGAAAAAAGAAGACCTTTCCATGTATTCCCGAAAAGTTTAAAAGGCCTTTACGCAAGTGGGCGTGTAAAGGGCGTTCAATTTTTACTTGGAAGTTTATTAAGTGTCAACTTAATATTAGAAGTAAAAGGTGGAGAGCTTTTACTGGAAAAGAAAGTTCGTAAAATCCAAAAATGTCGAGAATACATTAAAAATGAACTTGAAAAAGAATTACCAAAAGTACTTCACATGTTCCATGCTAACGATAAAGATGGAGCCGAAGAATGGATTGCAGATATTAGACAGGCATTCCCTGAAATGGATTTCAAATTATATCCATTACCAATTTCATTTGCGGTACATGCAGGTGAAGGTACAATAGCAATTAGTTATTAAGAAGAAAACCCGTGAATGATTCGCGGGTTTTTTTATTTAAAAATGGTGCATACCACGCCGCCATCAGATGGAAGTTTTATAGCACTTTAGAACGAAATTTGTATTAACTTGAAACAAAAATTTTATTTAATCGCTTTGGGGAGCAACCACAATGCCTTGACTTGATTTGAAATTAAAAATATAAACCTTTGCCTACTGGCTGAACAGTTTCTAGTACAATATCAACCATTTCTTCATTAATTAGGGTGCTTATAATCCAAGCTGAGAGTTCTTGAGCAGCAAAACAACCCGCAGCAGTTGAAATATTTCCTTCGTTTACGAAACTTTTTTCAATAACGTCTACACCAAACTCTTTAAGTTGTTCTACTGCGGATGGATATGTAGTTGCTTTTTTTCCAGTTAACAATTTTTTAGCTCCTAGTAATAGTGAACCAGAACACATGGAGCTTATTAATTGTCTTTGAGGATCTACATGAATGCTATTAAGATATTCTTGATTTTTATATAAATCTTGTACTCCCTTACCACTTGCAAATATTACAGCGTCAGCAGAAGGAATATCAGATAGGCTTCCTGTCATCGGAATACGCAAACCAGACATGGAAATATGAGTTTTTTCCGTTCCTAATAGTTGGACATTCCAATCAGAAATACCGCCAACTAAACGTACACGATTTAATAAATCCCAGGGTAGAAAAACATCTATATCAGTAAAATTATCGAAACAGACTATTGCAATTTTCATTTTCTACTCCTCCATTACTGTTGTTAACGTTGCCAATTAAATTTTCTAACAAAAAAATTGCTTTAACAACTGATTCTAACTCCATATGTATGTCCCTTTATTTACAATATAAACTTCTCCTTTTTATGTTCTATATTAAGTGATAAATTCCTGTATATCCCATGCGTATAAAAGAGGTGTTAGCGATTTTTTAATTGCTCTAAATATAATAAGATGTAAAATCTTTTTCTTGCTTTCTATCGATTTTCTCTACAAAAATAAGATTTGTAGCAATAATTCGTAAGGTATTGAGGGATGAAAATCTTTAAAACTTTCAAGGAAATAGGTGTAATTCATCACACATACAAATAGAAATAAAAAAGTCATCCTTTCTCATAAATTTACAGATAGAATCATGTTTGATTTTTATAATTTTTGTAAAATAGTTTTGACGTATTTATTTTTTCACTATAAAATAATATTCATT